>NZ_JBHVRX010000002.1:0-52573 GCF_042885515.1 Streptomyces sp. NPDC058052
CTGGGAACGGCGTGACGACATCCACGAAGCCTTCCTGGGCCTCGCGGCCTGCCTGATCACCCACCGTCATGTCCAACGCCTTTGTTAGGACCTCTTAGCCCCGGATGGCCACCGCACCGAAGCCCACCGCGATCTTGTCCCCGGGCCCAACGGATACTGCTGCCCCTACTGCCGTCACCCCGTGCACCTCAAGCGCGGACGCGTCAAGGTCGCGCACTTCGCTCACGCTGCCGGCGCCGACTGTCCAGCCGCATCCGAGCCGGAATCATCGGAACACCTGGCTGCCAAGGCGCTCCTCGCCGCAGAGTTCCGTGCGCTCGGTTACGACGTCATCCTCGAACGCCCCCACCCTCAGCACCGTCGTCGAGTCGACGTCGCCGTCCGCATCCCGGGTCGGGCAGGGCCGGTTCAGATAGCCGTCGAAGTCCAGGCGTCAGCGATCAACACCAAGGAGATCATCCGGCGCGAGCGTGCCGACCGTGCCGCCGGATACCTGTCGACCCTGTGGTGCTTCACCCGCTCTCGCGCCCCAGAACTGCTGACCCTCCGCCCCGACATCGAGGTCCGCGTCCCCGAAGAGATCAGGTTCATACATCGCACGCACACCACCGACGTCGCACTGCTGGACGTCAACGCCCGCACGCTGTGGCTCGCGCATCTCGCCGGGACGTGGCGCGACGGCAACAGCTGGTTCGACAGCTCCGGCAATGAGCAGTCCAGCCGCGGGCGACGGCCACGCACAATCCGCACCGTGGAACGGACACCGGCGACGTTCGCCCTTCGCCCCGTGTGGGTTACCCCGCCAAAGCAGACCCCTCGATGGGTCGCTGCGTTTAGAAGCCGTTGTCTCTCCGAGAGTGACGGGTGTGTTTCCGCTGGTCAGGTGTAGGTGCGGTGTTTCGGCGGCAGGGACGAGGTGTGGTGTCGTCTCTTTGGTGGAGGTGCCGGGATGCCGTCGGTGATGGGGTTGCTGGAGGAGCGTGAACGTGCTGCTCGGCAGCGGATGGAGGCTCTCCAGGCCGAGCTGCGGAGGCCGAAGCCGTGTGGGAGCGGTTCGTGATCGCTCGTGAGACGGTGGGCGAGGTGCTGGCAGAGCCGCGCGAGGGCGAGGACGTGTCGCTGGTCACGGCGGCCGGCGAACAGCCGGTGCAGGCCGCGGCGGCGGTGCCCGGTTCGATGGTGCCTCACTGGCACGAAGGGCTCGCCCCGACAGTTCTCGCGCCGGACTATCAGCGGATCATGGACGTCCTGTCCGGCGGTAGCAGGACGGGCGGGGAGGCAATGGACTGCCGGCAGCTCGCGGCGGCCATCGGTCTGGAGCCGGTGCCGGCGAAGGCCGAAGGGGTCCGGTCGAAAGCGAAGCGCCTGGCCGCGCGGGGCTGGCTGGCGGAGGAACGTCCGGGGTTGTTCAGCCTGCCGACCGGGCGAGCCGGTGGCTCATGACCAGGCTCATCGACCACCGGATCACCGCCTCCGAGGTGTCGGTGCGCGTCTCGTAGTCACGAGCCAGCCGGCGTGCATGCATCAGCCACGCGAACGTGCGCTCCACCAGCCACCTTTTCGGCAGTACGGTGAAACCGCTGGTGTCGTCGCTGCGTCTGACCACGGTCAGCGCGATGCGCAGGGCATCGCGGGCGAAGTCGACCAGGCGCCCGGTGTAGCCACCGTCGGCCCACGCCTGCGTGACGCGCCAGTGTCGCTCGCGCAGCCGGGCCAACAGCGCCCACCCCGCGTCCCGGTCGGTGACCGAGGCCCCGGGTCACCATCACGGCCAGCAGCAGTCCGAGGGTGTCCACCACGATGTGCCGCTTACGGCCGTTGACCTTCTTCCCGCCGTAGAACCCCCTGGTCGCGGCATGGACCGATGCAGCTGCCCTAACCGACTGCGCGTCGATGACGGTGGCCGTCGGCTCCCCGTCCCGGCCGAGGCCGTGCGGACCCGTTCCCGCAGCCGGTCGTGGAACTAGGCGGTCAGGCCCTTGTCGCGCCAGCGCTGGAAGAAGGCGTAGACGCGGTCCCTACAAGGCGGGGAAGTCCGCGGGCATCGCCCGCCAGCTGATGCCGCCCGCGACCAGGTAGCGCACCGCGTCGACCATCTGCCGGTGGCAGTAGCTCTCCGGCTGTCCGCCGCGGCCCTCCAGCCAGCCGGGAACCGGCATCGCCTCGCGTACGACGGCCCACTCCGCATCGCTCATGTCGGACGGATACCTCGGGCGCCTGTGCGGCCGGTCCCCGGCGTTCCCGAACCGGTGAGCGAGACAATCACACGTCGGAGCGGCCGAGTTGGACGGCAGCGATGCCGAGACGGAAAACTGCAGCACCAGGGGCCTCCTGTTGCTCGGTTGGATTCGACACCCACGAGCTGTGCGGGAGGCCCCGCTCTCATGCCCGAGCAGTCAGAAGATCACCCGACCGAGTCGACAACCTCGAAGTCACGCCCACCAAGATCGATAGAGCAACGGCTTCTGACACCACACCAGCCGGAGCGGCAGTCCCGCGTCGGGACCCGGTGGGCGTCACCACGTACGGGCGAGCAGCGGGCTCAGCCCGACGTCTCTTCGGCGGTGGCTGTCTGAGGTGTGAGGCAAGATGCTCTTACGCGGCATTTCGAGGCTGCCGCGTTCGTTCAGTCAAGGGGGCAGTGGTGTCCGGTGGCGGGGCTACGCAGGCGTTCGACTGGTTCAGCATCCGTTCATGGGCCGGCAGTCAGGACCGTGCCTTCGAGGAGCTGTGCTTTCAGCTGCGGGATGCTGTCCAGCCTGGGTGGCGGACGGTCAAGACCGCTGCACCCGACGGGGGCGTGGAGTGGTACGAAAAGGCCACCGATGGGCGTTGCCACGGCCATCAGGTCAAATTCGTTCATGACGTCCAGCGGCTATTGCCCCTCGCTACCGAGAGCATCGCAGCGGTGGGCCGTAACCGAGGGGTGCGGAACGTCGTCCGACTGACGTTCTGGGTCCCCTTCGACCTGCCTGACCCGGCTCACAAGGTCAAGGGCAGGCCAGTACGGGGGGCTAGACAGCGCTGGAACGACGAGGTCGCCAAGTGGAAGCGCGAGTTGCCTGGCGTTGCGGACATCGACATCGATCTGATCGACGGTGGCCACCTGCTGGAGCGCTTGTTGGAACCGGGCAATGAAGGGCGTCAGTGGTTCTTCTTCGAGCAGCGTGCGCTGGGCCTGGAGTGGCTGCGTGAGCGACAGCGAGTCGCTGAGGATATCGCCCACGACCGCTACACCCCCCAGCGTCATGTGGCGCTGCCGATCGCGTCAGTCATTGACGGCTGCGCCTTGTCGTCGACGTTCCGTGCGCGCTTGGAAGCGTGTGCACAGGATCTGGTGGACGCCATGCCTGGAGTGCCCTCCCTGGCTCGAGTCCTACCTGCCGGACTGAACGAAGCGGGCAGAGCCCCGTTCAACGAGCTGTACGCGCAGATGTCCGACGGGGTTGCCAAGGCCACCGAAGGTGCGGTTGAACTGCTCTCGGTGGCGCGTGAGGCTGGGCCGAGGTGGATGCCGGCCTCGAACTTGGCAGATGCAGCTGCGCAGGTAGCCCGTCTTCTGTCAAAGGCTCAGGAGGCGGGCCAGCGGATGCAAGATGTGTCCAACGAGGCAGCACATTCGGCGACCCGTGACGAGAAAGAGGCAGGCCCCCGAGGCTGGTCGCGAGAAGACACATCACGCATCGGCGGAGCGCGCCGGCGTGCGGAGAAGCTGCGGACGTTCTGTCTCAGCGACGCGGCCCGAGCAGCTGAAGCTGGGCGCTGGGTTCTGCTGGGCGAGGCGGGACAGGGCAAGACCCATCTTCTGGTAGATGCCACCCGCCGTGCGCTGGAGCAGGGCCGTCCCTCGCTGACGATCTTCGCTGAACAGTTGTCGGCTGTGGACCCTTTGACGCAGATTGCCCAGCAGTTGGGGCTCGGGGCGCTTCCACACGAGGTCCTACTGCAGGCGATGGATGCTGCGGGCGCGGCAAGCGACGCACGCTTCACGCTGTTTATCGATGCGCTCAACGACTCTGACGCTCCTGGAGGCTGGCGTGTGACGCTGCCGGTGCTCGCAGCCGAGATGGAACGGTACGAGCACGTGGCTCTGGTGGTCTCATGCCGGTCGTCGTTGGCTCGGGCTGTTCTCCCGGACGATCTGAAGGGAAGAGGGTTTCCCGTCACCGAGCATCCGGGGTTCACGGGCCATGAGGTCGAGGCGCTGGAGGCGTACCTGCGCGAAGCTCCTTCAGCGTTGCCGCGTACGCCGTTGCTGACTCCTGCGTTCTCCAACCCTCTGTTCGTCAAGCTGTACAGCGACACCGTGCTGTCCATGCCTGAAGGAAGACGTCACACCGCCACGACGACACTACATCGGAGTGCGGTGTTCGATGCGTTCGTAGACAGGCGCGCGCGACAGATCAGTGGGCGGTTGTCTCTGGACCCGGCCGAACGTTCCGTACATCAGGCGGTACAGGAGCTGGCCGCATTCATGGCAGCAAAAGGGCGGGAAGTGGTCTCGCACGCTGAGGCACGGACGGTGGTGGATTCCTTTGCACCCGGGCGGACGTCGTGGCCGGACACCATGCTGGGACAGCTAGTAGCCCATGGGGTGCTGGCCACCGACCGCTATATGCACAGCAGCGGCACTTTGGAGGCCGGCATCGGCTTCGCCTACCAGGCGTTCAGTGACGACCGTATTGTCCGCGCCATGCTCGATCAGCACAGCGAGGATCTAGAGCTGGCGAAGGCATCGGGTGTCTTGCAGGCCGGATCGGCATTGAGGGCATGGCTGGCCGACGCCTCGGGCAACCTCATCGACGCCGCCACCGTCCTCCTGCCCGAGGTCACTGGCCATGAACTGATCGACCTGCTTGCTCTTGGGGATGAGACAAACGAAGAGGGACGTCCTCGCAGCCATGACTACACGCTCTATCGAAGCGTGGTCCACACACTCGGGCTACGGAAGGGTGACCATGTCACCCAGCGGACGGTGGACCTGCTCAACGAAGCGGCCGACAAATGGGAGATGGACCAAGAGGTCCTGGAGGCAGTACTAACGGTTGCCACCCAGCCCGGCCACCGCCTCAACGCCGACCAGCTACATCGCAACCTGCTCAGCCACTCCCCCGCCGACCGGGACGCCTGGTGGGGCATCGACACCTACTCGATGCTGAACGAGACCTCGGCCCTGCACCGGTTGCTGCGCTGGGCCGAGCAGCTTCCCACCCCGGACCGCGTCCGCCCTCGACCGGCCCCCGCCACCACGTGGGTGCGGCGGCCGGGGGCCTTCATGGCTGCCACAGGTTCAACGCAGGAGCCACCCGAGGAAGTCGCGCGGCTCGCCGCCGTCACCCTGGTGTGGACGTTCACCTCCCCCAACCGCTTTCTGCGCGACCGCGCCACCAAGGCAGTCGTCCAGCTCCTCCTGGGATATCCCGATGTGCTGGTCGGGCTGCTCGACCAGTTCCTCGACCAGGACGCCGCGTTGGTGGACGACCCCTACCTCTTCGAAAGGCTCGTCCTGGCCGCCTACGGCGTTCTGGCCCGAACCGATGCATCGCGCACTCAGCCCGAACTGCTGGCCCGCGTTGCACGCCGGGTCCTCGGCAGTGTCTACGGTAATACAGCTGGGGCGGCTCACGCCTCGCGCAGCGCCCTGCTGTGCGATGCCGCCACCCGAATCGTCAGAATGGCACATCGAACAGGGGGTGTCAGTGACGAGGAAGAAGCACGAAGCCACCATCCCCATGCATGCCCGGAGGTGGGGGAAGCACCGGACGAGAACACCCTTGATGCCCGCTACCCCATTCGCGGTGAGGCCGGGGAGCGGCTATGGGCGAGCCTCAGGTCTTCTTTCTCGGGACTGGCGGACTTCACCAACTACGAGGTTCGCCCCGCAGTCGACCATTTCAGCGATCTACCTCTCACCACTCCCCGTCCTCCGCAGCCCGAGTCCGCACCGCTTGTACACGAGGCTGTTGCCCTGTTCCGGGACAGCTTGCCTGAAACCGTCCGAGACGTCCTGGCATCGGACGAGAGCATCAGAGCGCTCCTGAAGAACAGCTGGCGGCAGCAGCAAGTCCTCAACGAGGGGCAGCAGCAATTGCTCACCGCGTGTGCGCCAGAGCCGACCCGCGAACAGCTACTTGCCGCAGCCACTGTCGACAAGGAGTGGGCCAGCCGCTGGATCCTCGACAACGCCGCCCGCCGCGGCTGGAGCCCTGAGAGATTCGGTGCCATCGACGACATCTACGGTCAGGGCCGCGGCGGACGGGAAGGCCACAAGGCAGAACGCTTCGGAAAGAAATACTCCTGGCTGGGCCTGCATGAACTGGTCGAACGCCTCGCCAACCATCGACACATGAAACACGGACCGACCCGCCAGTTCACCCACTATCCAGGCGCTGCGGCACTGTACCTGACCGACATCGATCCCACGCTCCCGCCGGCCCCCCATCCCCTGTCCGAACCGGTCGACGCCGTCCCGGCACCCGACGCGGACACCCGTCACGACACCTTCCGCCCGACTGTCCTCGACAGTCAGTGGAACCCGCCCGCTCCCTCACTGCCCGAACGTGACCGACTCAAAGAGTGGATTGAAAGCACCGAACAGCTGCCAGACCTCGCACAACTGGGCAGCCGCACCCTGGACGGAGCCGCCTGGGTCGTACTCAACGAGTACGTCTCCGATCACGCCGCCGGGAAAGACTGGACCGGCCAGGCGGAACAGTGGCACATCGTGCACAGCTGGCTCGTCGAGGACGCCCAGCACGAACAGGTCATGGAGTTCCTGAGTTCGCGCAGTCTCATGGGCCGCTGGATGCCGGAACCCCCCGCCTGGCGTGCCGTCTACCTGGGCGAGCTTCCCCTGCTCGAACACGACGCGGATGACGACAACACGCTCTCCCACCCCGACTACGCAATCGGCGACGCCGAACCACCCGCCGCACCCAACGGCGGCCCCGCTACGAGCGGCGACAGCAGCTCTCCCGCAGTTGTCGATCCCAGCAATCTGGATGACGAGGAGATTTTCGACCTTCTGGAGCAGTTCAAGGGCCGCCGCACGAAGACAGCCCTCACTGACGAGGACCGGCTTGCCAATCTGCACAAGCTGACTGCCCAGTGGTCCAAACCTCTACCGGTCCGCGCGTCCCCAGAAGGGTTCGCCCGCACCACCGACGGCTCCCCCCTCAGGGCCTATCCAGCCTTCCAGGAGTACTCATGGAGCAGCAGCGGTCACGACTGCTCCATGGAAGCCCCTGCCGGCTTGCCCCTCCCCTGCACTCGGCTCATGAACGGAGCCGGTCTACACCGCGACCCCGACAACGGCAACTGGCATACCTCCGAAGGCCAACTGGTCGTGAAGGCCCTGCGAGGCATCAGGCCCACCGGAACGATCAACACACTCCTGGTCCGGCGGGACTGGCTCACCCAGCGTCTCGAGCAACTACAGATGCGGATTGTGCTGGGCATGTTTGGCGAACGTCAGCCCCGCAGCAGTGACCACCTGCGCACCTGGCGCGAGTACAGCCAGACCGCGCTCCTTACCCTAGATACAGGCGGGCTCGCCGCGTCCCGGCTCCTCACACAGGTTCGGCGGAACCCGGGACGCTGACTCCCGCATACGGCCGCTGCCCGGGGTGTGCCATGAACCAAGCGCAGAAGCATCGGGCCAGCTTGACCAAGGGCCACGGTACGCGACCAGCCGCGACAGGCCCAGGCGGCGGCCTCGGTGCGCGGGCAGCGGACGGCTGCCCCCTTCCGAGCCGTGGCACTTCGAGACCACCACCGTGCACGCGGCCGACGAGGAGATGCGAAACCTCACCGCCGAGCTCCACACGCTTCTCACGGGCACGGTCGAGTAGCTGGAGCGCGGGAGCTTAGTTTTTCGTGTAAGCCCTGGCGACTTTCTCTCTCGTGGCGCGTTGGATCGAGGCATGCGCTGTGGCGACCTGTCGGCCCGCCCCTCGCTTGCGTGCCAACTCGCCGCCACTGATGAGGATCCCGGAAGACGGCCAGGGCTACTCACGGTTCCTCACTACGTCATGCCTTCAACTGAGTGGGGAGTCTCAGCGAGCATGGCGCGCCTCGTGTCCAGGAAGTCGAAGTGGTACCCGCTCTCCGGGACGATGACCGCCACCTGTTCTGCGGCCCGGGTGAGGCTGGATTCCCGAGCCGCGAGCTCGCCACCGGCCTCCACGCCGCTGAGGGCAAGCGCCCAGCCGGTCCGGAGAAACCGGGTGCCGGGCGGCCCGGCCTACCGGAAGAATCATCGACTATGCCGCAGTCTGTCCCCGCGTCCGGCGTCCCGGACTCCCAGTACATCCGGCGCATCCAGCGCCACTCGCAGAGCTCGCTCGTGGAACTCATCGCTTCCACGAGCGCCCAGCTCCCGAACCCTCGTGACCTGCGAACTACCGAAGGGCTCGGCGTGTACGGCCCCTGGGCCCTCGCCGACGCTGCCTGGATCTCCCTCGCCCTCGGCCAGGAGCTCAACCGCGCCCCGGCGAAGCCACGCGACCTGGGGCAGATCCTCGGCTTCTACCTTGCCCTGGACGACCCCTTCTACCAGGAGTCGCCGGAGGAGAAGTTGACGCGCCTGCTTCTGCGGGTGGCCGGCCAGCAGTTCACCTGGCAGGTGGACGAGTACTCCGAGCTGAGCCGCGCCGTCACCCTCCTCACCCAGACCAGCACCCCGGAGCCCCTCAAGGTGATCGACCCCGGCTGGGCACAGGACGTACTCGGGTGCTCGGTGCCCGACTACGTCGGCCTCGCCCGCTACGTCTGGGCGACCGCCACGGGCCACCCGGTCCCGGAGTTCAAGGGTCGCTTCATCCCGGACATGATGCTCGCCCCGGCGGACTACTCAGGCTTCTCCACACTGCGATCCGCCGCCGATGCGACCGCGGTCCTGGAGCGCCACTTCGTAACCGACGCCTCCAGGCTCCGGGCGGCCTACCCGGCTTCCCCGGACCCGCTGTTGCGCCGCTACGGCCACAACCCCCTGCGGACGACCCCGCTGGTCGCCGGGTTCGGCGAGGGCTACCTGGTCCCGGTGCCGGCCGCCGTCCTGTCCAAGGCGAGCGTGCTCGGCCTCTACTACACCGGCGGCGAGGAGAACCTCACGTCGCGCGGCAAGGCGTTCACCAACGACCTCGGGACGCTCTTCGAGGCGTACGTCGGGCGCCAGCTGGACCTGCTCGACAACACGACAGTCCACCCTGAGATCAAGTGGCAGGGTGAGAAGAAGGGAGAGGGCGGCAAGTCCGTCGACTGGATCGTCGTCTTCCCCGACCTGGTGCTGCTGGTCGAGGTCAAGTCCGCCCGGCCGAACGCAGACCTTCGCCTTGGCGCGGAGAACTATGCCGAGAAGCTGGCCCGGACGCCCGGCGAGGCGTTCCCCCAGATCGAGAGGACCGACCGGCTCATCGCCGAGGGCAACCCCGCGTTCGCGCAGATCCCGGCCCACCTGCCGCGGCGGGGCATGGTGATCACGATGGAACCGTTCCACCTGCTCAACACCGCAGAGCTTCGCGCCGGGATCCAGCGCACCCCAAACCCGGTGACGGGCAAGACAATCCCTATCACCACGGCCTCGATCTTCGAGCTGGAGCACGCCGTCACCATCACCGACACCAGCTTGTCCCAGCTGCTGCTCAACAACCCGCCGAACGGCGCCCTGACGCTGCTCCAGCTGCTCGCGGGGCACGAGTTTCTGGAGCACAATCCGATCCTGGAGAAGGGCTGGACCGCCATCCCCTTCCCAGGTCATCCGCAGTCCTGACGCGATGCGGCAAGCGGAACGGTCACGGCCCGTCTCTGGGCGGCGGACCTCTCTATGAGTACGGCGGAGGGCCCGCACCCTGGAGTGCGGGCCCTCCGCCAAGGTCGTTCCGCCCAGTCCACCTGCCAGAGGTTCAGTGTGTGGGGGCGGAACGACCCTCCGCCGAGCCAGCGGCAGTGGGCGGGCCGCACTGGCCAGTCAAGGGCGCATGCAGCAGGCCGGCTATCGGGCACGGCCCCTTCCGGCCGCAGTCCAGTGCGATGCGGGTGGGGAATCGCGTGCGTAGGTCTGGGGAGCACCTGAGTGCGGGGTGGGGAAACCAAGGATCCTCATCACTGCCACGGGCCATGGCCAGAGGTCCTCTCCGTGCCGACCAAGATCCGGGCCATACGCGGACCAGCCGCTTGCAGCTTGGCCGGATAGTGGCCGTTTCCGCTGGTCAGCGGCCACGCGAGGCGTGTACCACCAGCACACGAAGAACCTGCTGGTGAGCTACTCGCCGAAGAAGCTGGGCTTCTTCTAGCGGCACGGAAGAAGGTGCCTGACCTGGGGTTTTCCCCGGGTCAGGTGCCTTCTTGGAGCGCTCAAGCCTTTCCATGGGGGATGCGTCTAAATACCCCTCTTCTCGCAGTTCACCCCACCCCCGTCCCAGTCCTGACCAGCAGTTCCGGGCCATACACGGGCCAGATCGCGGCTCAGCCCTTGGCGCTGCTGCCCTCGCTGCGCCGACCCCACACCTGCATCGACTCCTCGATGAGCCGGTTGGAATGCTCCTGCAGACCGTCCAGGAACTTGGCGTAGCGCCGACGAAGGCGTCCGGGGAGTGGGCAGCCTGGGCAACGCCGAGCCGCACCCCACCGGCCCGTACCGACGCCGGCCGGTGCACCACCCGCTCCGTCTCGGTGCCGACCGGGGTCCCCGCCGCGCAAACGGAAGGGGACTCCGTTTCCCCGTGAGACGCGGGCGGCCCCGCCCGCGATGGACGCCGCGGGCAGGTACGGACCCCCGCGCGGCGGCGCCCGCGGGCATCCGGCCAGGCACGATCACCCGCGGGAGCAGCGGCCAGTGCCCGCAGGGACGTGCCGGCGGGCGACCGCAGCGCGGCCCGCCGCTCACACGCTCGCGCCCGTTCCGGAATTTCCGGCCGGGCGGTGCGGCACGGCAGCACCAGGCACCTGTCACCGCGCATTGGCGGGGCCTTTTCTTGATCGAAAACGCCATTCCAGGGACGGTATTGTGCCACGAGAATCCCTTCGCTACGATCGCAACCCTCACCGGCCGTAAGTCCGCTCATTGCAGGGGGCGATGTGGGTGCGTCAGCGTCAGAATTACTTCCCGAGCGGGATTCTTGATGGGCGAGGTCGAGGGGAAATCCGCGTCTTCCGGCCCTGAATTAGCAGAAGACGAGCGATTACTGAAAGACTCGCTTTCTTCTCCTTTCCGAAGACGGGATTTCTCGCTCTTCTGGGCGGCGGGCGCCATCGACGGTCTCGGGACCTGTGCGTCGTCGCTCTTCCTTCCGCTGATCCTGCTGGGCGCCGGATACTCGTCCGGGCTCGCCGGCCTCGTCGCCTCGGTGGCCCTGGTCAGCGGGCTCGTCGTCTCGCCGATCGCGGGCGTGTTCGCCGACCGGTTGCCGCGCAAGCCGATGATGTACACGGCGGCCCTGGTCGCCGCAGGCGCCACGGGCACGGTGTTCGTGACGGTGGCACTCGGCCATGTCGTCCTCGTCCACATCCTCGTCGCGGCCGTCGTCGAGCAGGCGGCGAGCGCCACCTACGGGGCGGCCGCCTCGGGGACGATCCGGCGGCTCGTGCCTCCCGAGGAGTACCCCCGGGCGATCGGGTACCTCCAGGCGCGGGACCAGGCGGTGCAGATCGTCGGGCCGACGCTGGGCGGTGTGCTCTACCAGATGGCGCGGTGGGTGCCGCTGCTCGCGGACGCCGTGTCGTTCCTGCTGGTGGCCGTGCTGAGCCGGGCGATCCGCGCGGACCTGACGCCCGAGCGGGAGGGGCCCGCGGCATCCTTCAACCGTGAGCTCGCCGAGGGCCTGCGCTTCGTGTGGGCGGAGCCGTTCCTGCGCTTCGTGGTCGTGTGGACGGCCGGGATCAACGCCCTGCTGGGAGCGCTGTATTTCCACGCGGTCTTCGCCTCGCACGCCGAGGGCGCGAGCCCTTCCTCGATCGGTCTCATCCTCACCCTCGCGGGCGTCGGCGGGCTTCTGGGCGCGCTCGCCGCACCGTGGCTGGTGCGGCGGGTGCCGGCCACCCGGATCGTCACGGGCGCCTCGTGGGCCATGGTGCCGACGGCGGCCGGGCTCGCCTTCGCCTCCCAGACCTGGGCCTACGGGCTGCTGCTGTGCGGGGTGTCGCTGATCGTGCCGTCGGTGGCGGTCGTGCTCCAGACCCGGGCGGTGCTGGTGACCCCCGACCGTCTGCTGGCCCGGATGGGCACGGTGCTGGGCACCGCAGGACAGGGCGTCGCCGTGCTCGCCCCGGTGCTGGCCGGGGTGCTGGTGGCTGCGTACGGGGGCCGCTCGGTGGCGCTGGGCTGCGCCGGCGCGTTCGCCGGGCTGGCCCTGTACGCGACGGCCAGGTCCGCACTCGTCGTCCGGGAGGCGCCGTGACACCGCCCGCGCCGAGAACAGCGACCCGCACCTACGGCGTCTACCGCCCGGTGCTGCCGGTGACCAGCCCCCGCAACCCGGACCGGATGGTGTACACGGGGGACGCCGACGGCCGGTGCGAGATCTTCACCTGGGACCGGTCCAGCGGCAGCGGACGGCAGTTGACGGACCGTCCGCACGGCACGCTGCTGTGCGACATCGACGGCGACGAGGCCGTGTGGTGGTTCGACGAGGACCGCGGCGGCAGCGGCGCCTGGCGCACCCAGGACTTCGACGGCGGCCCGGACCGCACGGCGCTGGCCGGGGTGCCGGCCGGGCGGCCCGCCGGGCTGGCACTGACGGAACGCGGCACGGTGGCCGTCGGGATCCGCGGAGCCGAGGGATTCAGCGTGCACCTGGGGCGACGCGGCGGCAGGGGCACCCCCGTCCTGCGCACGACGGACTCCGCCACCCTGTGCGATCTGGCGCCGGACGGCGGACTGCTGGCGGTGTCCGGGCCCGCGCACTCCGCCCGAGCCGTGACGCTGCTGACCCCGGACGGTGCCACCGCCGCGGTGCTCTCCGGCACCGCGGAACGCACCTGGGCGCTCGGTTTCGCGCCCGCTGCCGCGTCCGCCTCCGGCCTCGGCGGTACGTCCGGCCGCACGCTGCTACTGGTCATGCGCGAACGGGCCGGGCGCTACCACCTGGGGGTCTGGACCCCGGGCGGCGGACTGGAGCTGCTGCCCTGGTGCTCCTTCGACACCGAGACGACCGCCCGCTGGTACCCCGGCCCGGGGAGTGCGCGGGTCCTGCTGCGGCAGGACCGGCACGGCCGCAGCAGGCTGTTCACCGCCGACTTGGACCGCGACGAGCTGACTCGGGTGCCCACCCCCGAGGGCAGCATCCTGGCCGCGTCGCCCGCCGCCGACGGCGACGTGCACCTCATCTGGACCGACGCGGTGAACGTGCCCCGCGCGATGTCCCTGTCGGGTGCGTCGCTGCCGGGGCAGAGCGAGTGGCGCCTCCCCCGGTTCGGCCACCGCCGGGACCTGTGGACCCCGGGGCCCGACGGGCCCGTGCACACCTTCGTCACCACGCCCTCGGACCGCCCCGCGCCGCACCCGCTGGTGCTGCTCGTGCACGGCGGCCCGGCCGACCACGACCGCGACGCCTACGACCCGATGGTGCAGGCCCTCGTCGGCTCGGGGTACGCCGTGGCCCGCGTCAACTACCGGGGTTCGACCGGCTACGGGCCGCGCTGGCGCTCCGCCTGGTCCGAGGGCGTCGGCCACACGCAGGTCGCCGACCTGGTGCGGGCCCGCGCCGACCTGCTGGACCGGGGCGTCGGCCGAGCCGGCGCCGTGGGCCTGTGCGGCACCTCGTGGGGCGGCTATCTGACGCTGCTGGCCATGGGCACCCGCCCCGACCTGTGGGACGTCGGGGTGGCCGTCAAGCCGCTCGCCGACTGCGCCACCGCCTTCCGGCACTCCACGCCCGCCCTCCAGGCGCTGGACACCTCGCTGTTCGGCGGCACTCCGGACGAGGTGCCCGACGCCTACGCGCACGCCTCCCCGTCCTCGTACGCCGCCGCGATCCGCTCCCCGCTGCTGGTCGTCGCCGCGCGGCGGGACGCCAAGTGTCCGCCGGAGCAGATCGAGGCGTACCTGGCCGTGCTGCGCGCGGGCGGTGTCCCCCACGAGGTGATGTGGCTGGACTCGGGCCACGACGGCTACGACGGAGCCGAGCACCTGGCCGTCATACGGCGGTCCCTCCAGTTTCTCGGCGGCGGGCTGCCTTCCGCGCCCGATCAGGCCGAGCCGCCCCCACCCCCGGAGAGGAGGTGAACATCATGCAGAAGGACATCATCCACGGCGACCCGCTCGACGGCGACGAGGAGAGCCGCAAGCCCGGCGTCGGCGTCGTCGTCTACCTCCGCTCCGCGGAGGAGATGGAGGACGAGGACAAGTAGCGGCCAGGGACTTTCGTCCGGATCAGGGCACGCGAGCCCGCCAGGATCCGCACGCGAGGCCCCAGGGGCCGGTCCGCATCCGTGCGCGGCCGGCCCCCACCCGGCCGGAATACCGGCCGGCGTCCGGTCACGGAGGTCGTCGGGCGCCCTGCCCGGCGCCCGACGAATTTCCGGCCGATGCCCGACCGACACGTCATTCCGTGCACTGATCACATGAGAAGAGGCGAGCCGTGCGCGTACTCCTGGTGAACATGCCCTGGGCCCCGATCGATCTCCCGTCGCTGGCTCTCGGAATTCTCAAGCGCAGTGTCGACGAGCGCGTGCCAAACGCCACGGCGGACGTTCTGCACGCGAATATTGAATACGTGGACTGGATCACCAAGAACACGGAATTCACTTTGGAGGACTACTCCTACTACGCGCTCGGCTCCTATTTCCTGGGATGCGGCGACTGGGTCTTCTCCTCCGCGCTCTACGACGATCCCGAATGGCGTGTACCCGAGTTCACCGAGGCGATGGCCAACCGGGTGCGCGGGGCCCGCATGGAGATGACGCAGGCACTGCACGTCACCGCGCCGGACTTCGTCCGGCACATCGCGGAACGCATCGTGGAACTCGCCCCGGACGTCGTCGGGTTCACCTCGACGTTCCAGCAGAACACCGCGGCCCTGGCGGCCGCCAAGTACGTCAAGCGGCTCGCCCCGCACATCGTGACGGCCATGGGCGGCGCCAACTGCGACGGCAAGCAGGGCGAGGCCGTCCACCGCAACTTCCCCTTCGTCGACCATGTGCTGCGCGGCGAGGGCGAGGTGTCGTTCCCCGCCCTGGTCAGAGCCCTGGACGCCGGCGAGCCGCTGTCGGAGATCCCCGGGCTGTGCTGGCGCGACACGGACGGCACCTCCGTGGTGAACGCCATGAACACCAAGCCGCTGCCGCCCGCCGCCATCCTGCCGCCGGACTACGCCGGGTACTTCGAGCGGCTCGCCTCCTCCCACGCCCGGAACTGGGTCGAGCCGAAGCTGGTCGTCGAGGGCGCGCGGGGCTGCTGGTGGGGCGAGAAGCACCACTGCACCTTCTGCGGGCTGAACGGCTCGTTCATGGAGTTCCGCAGCAAGAGCCCCGACGTGTTCTACGACGAGATCATGGAACTGGCGCGCAGGCACCGGGTCCTGGACATGTACGTCGTGGACAACATCCTGGACATGGGGTACGTGAAGTCGGTGCTGCCCCGCATCATCGACAGCGGGTACGACCTGCGGATGCACATCGAGATCAAGTCCAACATGCGGCGGGGACAGCTCCAGACCCTGGCGGACGCGGGGCTGATCTTCGTCCAGCCGGGCATCGAGAGTCTCAACAGCCGGGTGCTGACCCTGATGGACAAGGGTGTGACCGGCGGCCAGAACGTGCGGATGCTCCGCGACGCGGCCACCGTCGGCCTCTCGGTCGCCTGGAACTACCTGCACGGCTTCCCGGGCGAGGACACCGAGGACTACGACGACGTGGTGGACCAGCTCGCCGCGCTGGAGCACCTGAACCCGCCCGTGGGCCCCTCCTCCCGGATCGCGATCGAGCGGTTCAGCCCGTACTTCAACGACCCCGGCCTCGGCTTCTCCGAGCTGCGCCCCGCCGAGCCGTACCGGCTCACCTACGACCTCCCCGACGCCGAGATGTTCGACCTGGCGTACGTCTTCGACGTACCGCCCCGGGGAATCGGCGAGGACGTCGTCGCCCGGCTCGACGAGGGCATCGGGCACTGGAGGCGGAACTACGCCGGCAGCCGCCTCACCCACTGCGACCTGGAGGACCGTATCGTCCTGGTCAGCAGGCGACGGGCCTTCGACTGGACGCGCCTGGAACTGACCGACCCGGGCGAACTGGCCCTGTTCCGGCTGCTCGACCAGCCGCACACGGTGAAGGCGGCCGCGCGCAAGCTGGAGGCGGACCACCACTTCGGCGAGGCCGCCCTGCTGGGGGTCCTCAAGCGGTGGCGGGAGCTCGGCATCGTGTTCGAGGACAGCGGGCAGTTCGTGCAGATCGCGCCGCCGGCCCTGAACGAGGAGTTCCTGCGGATCGACTTCATGCGGCACACCGCCGCCCGCGAGGCGGAACTCGCCCCGACGACCGTCTGACAACCGCGCGACCGCCCGACCGAGGGACGACGATGACTCCTGTTCTCACCGGCACCGCCCCCTTCACCGTGACCGCCTCACGGGACTACGACCCCGAGGTGGGCACCCTGCCCGCCATGTCCCTGGGCCGCTTCGAGATCGACATGTCCGGCGGCGAGGCCGCCCGGCGGCTGTTCGCCGCCGGGGCCCGGCACGTCACCCTGCCCCGCCCCGTGGACCTGACGGACACCGCCGACGCGGCCTGGACGGTCAGGGCGCTGAGCTTCGTGGGTGACCTCTCCAGCCTGGCCGTCTCGGTCGACTGGCAGATCCACACCGGCTCCGACCCGGACGCCTGGCGCCACTTCGGGCACCTCCACCCCCCGACCGCCGTCCTCGGCACCGCGGACCCGGTGGCGACGGCGCTCGCCTGGCGCACCACGT
This sequence comes from Streptomyces sp. NPDC058052, assembly GCF_042885515.1. NCBI lineage: Bacteria > Bacillati > Actinomycetota > Actinomycetes > Kitasatosporales > Streptomycetaceae > Streptomyces > Streptomyces sp. NPDC058052. Next base: position 16,902 of record NZ_JBHVRX010000002.1, read on the forward strand.
ACTACATCTGCAAGTGCGTCTTCCGGTACGGCCCCGGGTTCATCCAGGTCCGCGACCGGCGCTACGGCGAGCTGCGCCGCTTCACCATCGACGAACCGGAGTACCACGAGGCCGTGGCGGCCCTCACCGACGGCGCGACCGTCGACGCGATCGGGCGTCCGATCCTGGACGACCTCATGGCGGAGACCCTCGTCCTGCGCTTCGGCGACCACCTCTGGTGGGCGCCGTACCGGGTGCGCCGCTGGTCGGAGGCACCGCTCGTGATCTGAGCCGGTGATCGCCGAGGCCCCGCGGAGAGGCGTCCCGCGGGGCCTCGGGCATGTCCGCTCCCGGGTCAAGCGGGGATGTTCCGTCGTGCATGTCGGTGACGGGGGTGTCGGCGGCGTGGTCCGGCGCGAGCGAAGGTTCCTCGACGGGAACGTCCCTCGCCAGATGGTGCAGAGGTACCGCCCCTCCGGATCGAGTTCGTCCCCCCAGGGGTAGCGCTTCTGCTCCAGGCCGCCGCGGGCCGCGTACTCCCACTCGGCCTCCGTGGGCAGGCGCTTGCCCGCCCAGCGGCAGTACGCCTGAGCGTCGTTCCACGAGACATGGACCACGGGATGGTCCCACCGGCCCGCCGTGGTGGCCCCCGGCCCTTCGGGCCGGTCCCAGCGCGCTCCGGCGACACCACACCACCACGGAGTGCGGGCCGGGCGAGGCGCTCTTCGACGCAGGACGGCGGGCAGGAAGCCCGCGAAGACGTAGGACCAGCCGATGCGTTCCGCGTCAGTGACGTATCCAGTGGCATCGACGAAGCAGGCGAACTGCTCGTTGGTGACCGCGCAGATGTCGATGCGGAAGGGCGCCAGAATCACCCGGCGTACCGGCCCCTCGCCGTCACCGGGGAAGCCCTCGGAGTCTTCGGCGCCCATGAGGAACTCGCCGCCGGTCAGCGCCACCATTCCCTCTGCCGACCGGCTGCCGCCGAAGGCCACGGGCACGGGTTCGGCGGTCCGGACGGCGGCCGGATTCCCCCTGGCCGTGCAGCAGCTACCGGGCAGCTGGGTAGGGGTGTCCATGACGAGCATTCTTCCGTGTCATGAACGGCCGAATCCAGTCCTGGGACCGTCGTGCCGCAACTCCCTGCGCTACACCGTGAGGGCAGTTGATGAGCCGTCAGTAAAGTCAGCGATGGGTCAGCGATGGGTCAGCATATGGGGCGGTTGGCCTGGTCCCCTACACCGTCGAAGACCGGGTCGGCTCTGGGAGTCGACCCGGTCTAGTGAAGGTGCGCGGTGTACAACCGGGACCTGGATGCCTCGGGTGTCGGCCGCACCTCGGAGATCCACACCGGCACCGTCCACGGTTTCACCCCTGCCCGACACCGACGCCGACGCCTTCAGCGTCCGGACCGAAGCGCCACTGGAATCGCCTGCTTCCGCTCCTGCGCCGCATCAGGCCCTGACCAGGCGAGACGGACTGCTCCGACTGGCGCTCCCCGGTGGTGGACGTCCTGGGGACGGCTGACGCTGGCACGGCGGTGGCCGCCGCCCGACGAACGGGACGCGCGGAGCCGCGCCGCATCGTCGTCGGGTCTCGGCGCGGCCGAGGTCCTCAGAAGGACGGGACCGCATGGCGGAACAAGACATCGGAGCAGGCTGCCTGGCGTTCGCTCGTGGGAGCGGCATGCTCGTACGGAAGCGGAGGCAACGGTCCCGCGCACCACGACCCGCCCGGCGGTCGCCCGCCAGGATGATGATCGTCGCGGCCGGTCTGGCGCTCCTGGGCGCGGTCGGCACGGCACCGAGCGGTGCCGTGTCGCCTCCCCCCGTCGAACCCCGTCCGGGGGGTCCGGCACGGTTCGTCCCCGGTCCCTGCCCGGCCACGCCCGACCCGGTTCCCGGACACTGCGGAACCCTGGAGGTGCCCGAGAACCGGACCCGCCGCGGCGGACGGACCATCAAGCTCACGGTCGCCATCGTTCCGGCCGCGTCGACGACTCCGGCGCAGGACCCGGTGGTGTTCATGGAGGGAGGCCCCGGCGGCGAGGCGATCAGCGCCATCCCCTTCCTGATCGACTCCGGCCTGAACCGGGACCGCGACCTGATCGTCATGACCCAGCGCGGCGCGCTCCACTCGCAGCCGAACCTCGCCTGCCCGGAGATGGACCGGTTCAACGCGAAGGCCGTCGGACTGCCCTACGACGCCCCCTCGACCGGGCGGCTCCTGGTGCGCGCCGCGAAGGAGTGCCGGGACCGCCTCACGGCCGACGGAATCCGGCTGAGCGACTACAACACCACTGAGAACGCCGCGGACTTCGCCGACCTGCGCAAGGCGCTCGGCATCAGGAAGTGGAACGTCTACGGATACTCCTACGGCACCGACCTGGCCCTCACCTACCTGCGCCGGCACCCCGAGGGGATCCGCTCGGTGGCGATCGACTCGGTCGTGCCGCCGCAGATCGTGAGCCTGCCCTGGGCCTGGGACAGCGCGCAGGAGGGAATTCACGCGATCTTCGCGGCATGCGAGGCCCAGCCGGCCTGCAAGAACCGCTACCCGGACCTCTCCCGCACACTGACCGAGCAGGTCCGGCGCCTTGAGGCGAACCCCCTGAGGCTGACGGTGCAGCCGCCCGGAGGGGGCGGCCCGGTGAAGGTCGTCCTCGACGGCGGCACGCTGATCAACCTGCTGGTCGCCGACGGCGCCGCCCTGCCGTCCGTCGACGTCCCCGCTGCACTCGACGAACTCGCCCACGGAGACCCCCAGCGCTTCGCCCAGGCCCAGGCGGCCGGCGCGACGCCCGCCATCGGCGAATTCGCCCACGGTCTGACGCACTCGGTGGCGTGCGGCGAATGGGCGCCGGGCTTCACGAAGGCCGACCTCCTGGAGGCCGGGCGCCGGGCGTTTCCCGGCTGGCCGGACACGGTCCTGGCCCACGCGCCGCAACTCCCCTTCGAGTACGACCTGTGCCGCGTCTGGAACGTCCCGGACCGCACCGCGATCCAGCGGGTGACCACCTCCAGCAAGGTGCCGACCCTGATCATCTCCGGGACCTTCGACGCGAAAACGGGGGCGAGCTGGGGACCGTACACCGGTCGTACGCTGCCCCGCTCGACCGCCGTACAGATCCCCGGGATCGGCCACTTCGTGGTCCCGCAGTCGCCCTGCGCGCAGCGCGTCCTGGCGTCCTTCCTCACCCGTCCGACCGCGCCCGACACCGGCTGCGTGGCAGGACTCACGCCGGCACCCTTCACCCTCACCCCCGAACTGGAGACCCGATGACGTCCCCCACCCCACCCCGACGCGGGCGCCCCTCGCGCCGGCTCCCGGCCGCGCTGGCCGGAGCCACGGCCGGCGCCCTCGTCCTCGGCCTCGCCGCGCTCCCCGCCCGGGCCGAGTCCGGCACCGGGGCGCCGCTCGGCACGGTTGCCCGGACTGCGGGCGGCGGCCACTTCGAGCCGGGCCCGTGCCCGAGGACGGCGGACCCGATCCCCGATCTGGCGCGCGCCCGCTGCGGAACGCTCACCGTGCCCGAGAACCGTTCCCGGCGCCACGGGCGAAAGATCACCCTCGCGGTCGCGATCATCCCCGCGGTCGGCAAGAGACCGGCGTCCGACCCGATCGTGTGGCTCGCCGGCGGGCCGGGGGACGACGCGGTGTCCGAGATCCCGATGGCGGTCGCCGGCGGCCTGAACCGCGACCGCGACGTGATCTTCATGTCCCAGCGCGGAACCTACTCGGCCGACCCGGAGATCACCTGCCCGAACATCGACGCGTTCAACGCGCGCGCCCTCGGCCTCGTCTCCAACGCGCCGTCCACCGGGCGCCTGCACGTCGAGGCGACCAGGGAGTGCCGCGACCGGGTGGCGAGCCAGGGCGCCGACCGCAGTGCCTACAACGACATCGAAAGCTCGGCCGACTACGACACCCTGCGCAAGGCTCTGGGCGTCAGGCAGTGGAACGTCTTCGGCATCTCCTACGGCACCCACCTGGCGCTCAACTACATGCGCCTGCACCCGAAGGGCATCCGCTCGGTCGGCATCGACGGCGTCCTGCCGCCGTCCCTGGCCGGCGGGGCGGTGACCTGGAAGGCCGCGCGCGAGGGCTTCGACGGCCTGTTCAAAGCCTGCGAGGAGCAGCCCGCCTGCCACACCCGCTACCCGGATCTGAAGGGCACCTTCCTCCGCCTCGTCAGCGAGCTGGAGGCCCGACCGGTCACCACCACCGTGACGGTCCCGGGCCACCCGGAACCGGTGAGGGTCGTGCTCGACGGCAGCAACCTGGTCACCTGGCTGACCTCGGCCACGCACGTGGCGGCCGGAGTGCCCCGCTCCCTCGACGAACTGGCCCACGGCAACCCGCAGCGGATCGCCGAGCAGCTCGCGGGCGGCAAGTACAGTCCGCAGGCCATGGGACGGACCGCGCACGGGCTCGTCTACGGCATCTTCTGCAGCCAGTGGACCCCGTACGAGAGCCGGGAGGACATCGTCCGGGGCGGACGCCGCGCGTTCCCGACGTTCCCCCGCTCGATGCTGGCCAACGCCCCGCAGCTGGCCTGGCTGCACGACGACTGCCGTGCCTGGGACGTTCCCGCGGCACCGCCCTCGATCCGGGACGTGACCCGCAGCGACATCCCGACCCTGCTCCTCTCCGGCGGGTTCGACGCCCAGACCGCGCCGAGCAGCGGGGCGTACGCCGCCCGGACGCTGAGCCGGTCCGTCGCCGTGACGGTTCCGTACGTCGCGCACGTGGTCTTCGCCGACTCGACGTGCGCGCAGACGATGACCGTCTCGTTCTTCGACCGTCCGGACGCGCCGGACACGCGTTGCCTCGCGGGGCTCCAGCCGCCCGCGTTCGAGATCGCTCCGTAGACCGTCCCAGGCGGGTGGCATGACCAGGCCCTTGCGACGGGTCGTGGGGTACCGGGCTCCGATGATCATGGACGCCGCCGGCGCCCACATCACCATCATCATGAATGCCGCGAGGACGGTCAGGCTGCCCGATCGCGATCCCCACAGCCCCCGCGGCGACCTCCTGCCGGGCGGCCGTGGGGGTCGCGCAGACCGAACAGAGCGTGTCGTCGTCGGAGAACGGCATCCGCACCGGGACCTGTTCGCCGCCCAGCGGCGCCCGGAACCCGACGTCGGTCCCGCCTCCGCAGGCGACTCGACCCGGGTGCTCCTGATCGGCGCCGCGCCCGCGCGCCGTCGCCCCGCCGGACCGGGCCGTGAGGGCAGGTACGCCCACGGCCTCCGCGAGGCGTCGAACGGGTCCTGAGGTGCGCGGGACGCGAGAGGGGCCGAAAGTGGAAGTGGCTCGATCACGGCCGGCACGGCCGAGGTCCGGGCGGCGAGCCTTTTTCTCCGCCGAAGCCGATCAGCCCGTCCGTTCCAGCCCCCATGCACGAAGGCCCACGAACTCTCCGGAGGCCATGCACCATGTCCACCGCATCCGACACCCCCGTCCTGGACACCCTCGCCGCCATGACCATCGACTCGGTAGAGCGCTGCGGTCTGGCCCCGGACATGCTCATCCTCACGCGCATCGCGGCCCTCGCCGCCTCGGACGCCCCGCCGATCTCCTACGCGGCCCACATCGAGCCCGGCATCCGGGCCGGCCTGACCGCCGAGCGACTGCAGGACGTCCTGGTCGCCATCGCGCCCATCGTGGGCACCGCCCGCGTCATGACGGCGGCGGGCAACATCGCCGCGGCACTCGGCATCGCGATCGCCGTCGCCGACGCCGAGATCGAGGGCGAAGCCTGAGAGCGCACGCCCCACCCGGCATCGCGGCCGGCTCGTCCGGCATCGGAGGAGACCGCAGTGCCCTTCCGGCCATCCGGGCCGGTGCCGGACATTCCGACGGCCGCGCGTCCGGACAGGAGAGTCTTCGATGCCCCAGAAGTCGACCACGGCACTGCGTGCCGCACCTCACGCCACGCCCGAGGAGCGCGCGGCGCTCGGCAAGGCGGCGAGACGTCGTGCGCCGCGATCCGGCCATGCGGTGTACGAACCGTCTCCTGACAGGCCGGACCCGCTGAAGATCCTGGAGGCGCAGTCCGCGACGCGCGTGCCCGAGCTCGTTCCTCTCCGCTACGGCCGCATGACGGAGTCCCCGTTCCGCTTCTACCGGGGCGCCGCCGCGATCATGGCCTCCGACCTGGCCGCCGCCCCGCGCTCGGGGTTCACGGCCCAGCTGTGCGGGGACGCCCACATGCTCAACTTCCGCCTCCTCGCCTCGCCGGAACGACGCCTGATGTTCGACATCAACGACTTCGACGAGACGCTGCCGGGCCCCTGGGAGTGGGACGTCAAACGGCTGTCGGCGAGTTTCGTCATCGCCGCCCGGGCGAACGGCTTCGACGACGCCGAGCGCGACCGCATCGTCCGGCACACGGTCCGTTCGTACCGCGAGGCGATGACCGGCTTCGCGGCCATGCGCACCATCGACGTCTGGTACGCGAAGATCGACGAGGACCGTCTGGCGTCCCTGGCCACGGACCGGCTCTCCAAGAGCGGCCAGAAGAATCTGGCCCGTGCCATCGAGAAGGCCCGCGGCCGCGACAGCCTCCAGGCATTCGACAAGCTCACCGAGACGGTCGGCGGCCGTCCTGTGATCGCGGCGGATCCCCCGCTGCTCGTCCCCGTCGGCGACCTGCTGCCGGACGTCGAGCGCCATGCCCTGGAGCGCCAGTTCCGCGGCCTGATCGAACGGTACGGTTCCACCCTGACGTCCGACCGGCGCACGCTCCTGTCGGACTACCGTCTGGCCGACGTCGCCCGCAAGGTGGTCGGCGTCGGCAGCGTCGGTACCCGCTGCTGGATCTTCCTGCTCCTCGGCCGGGACGACCGGGATCCCCTCTTCCTCCAGGCGAAGGAGGCCGACACCTCCGTGCTCGCGGCGCACGTCGGCGCGAGCGCGTACCGCAACCAGGGCGAACGGGTGGTCTCCGGCCAGCGGCTGATGCAGGCCGCCAGCGACATCTTCCTCGGCTGGGAGCGAGTGGACGGCATCGACGGCAAGAAGCGCGACTTCTACGTCCGCCAGCTGCGCGACTGGAAGGGCATCGCTCTTCCCGAGACGATGGATCCGAGGCGCATGCGCGCGTTCGGCGAAGTGTGCGGGTTCACGCTGGCGCGTGCGCACGCACGGTCCGGCGACCGGATCGCGATCGCCGCGTACCTGGGCGGCGGCGACTCCTTCGACCGGGCACTCGCCACGTTCGCGGAAGCCTATGCCGACCAGAACGAGCGCGACCACCAGGCCCTCGTCGATGCCGTGGCCGCGGGCCGGCTGCCCGCGGAGCAACTGCCGACGACCTGACCGGGGGAAGGGACCTCGGGGCCGGACCGTCCTACGACGGACGTGCGGCCCGGCGCGGAGCCGTTTCCGTCACGTGGTCGGCCGGTACGTGTCGAGGACATGGGCGTGGTGCGCCTGCACCTCGTCACGTCTCGCCTCTGGGCCGATGACGATCACCAGGTGGTAGCGGCCCGCGACGAGGAGGGCGGCGTTGCGGACGAACACCTCGCGCCCCTGGTCGTCGATCCAGGTGTAGCTGCCGGTGGCGAGGCGGGTCCGGCCGGTTTCCACCAGAGCGGTTCCCGGACTGCCCTGTCCCCGCCGGCCGGCCGCCCCGTCAGCGCGCCGAAGACGCCCGGGCCGCGCTCGGTGTGCGGACGGTGACGGCCGCCCCGCGGGCGGTGGAGCACCCTGCGCGGCCTTCGGTCACCTCGGGTGACCGATCCCGCGATCGCGGCCTCCCGGGCCGGCGGGCCCGGCCGCGTGTGGGGGCCACTCGTCACGTCGCTGAGCGGGCCCCTCGCGGATACGCTGGGATTCATGATCGAGTCCGGACGGTCGCGGCTCCGCCGGAGCAACGGCTACGGCATGCTCGTGCGGCTGTCGCCGGTGTTCCTGACCGTCGTGATCGGCAGCCTGGCCTACGCGACTCCGCCGGAGCTGGCCTTCAGCCGCCTCCTGCCCGCGGCACCGGCCCTGGCCGCCTCCATGTGGCCGGTCCTCCCGACCGTGCTCCTCGGGACGGTGTGTCTCCTCCTGATGATCGGACTCAGCCTCGTCTTCCCCGATCTCGGGACGTGGTGGACGTGCGGGGGGATCATCGCGGTCACCGTGGCCGCCGCGTACGGCAGCCATGTCCGGCTCAAACGGGAGCGCACGCTCTTCCAGGTACGGCTCGTCGCCGACGCGGCCCAGCAGGTGGTGCTGCGGCCGCTGCCGCGCCGTTTCCGGAACGTCGAGATCGAATCGCTGTACCTCGCCGCCGCCGCGGAGGCCCGCATCGGAGGGGACTTCTACGAGGTGGTGGACACGCCGTACGGGGTAAGGCTGCTCATCGGCGACGTGCGGGGCAAGGGCCTGCCGGCGGTGGGGGCGGCCGCGGCGATCGTCAACGCCTTCCGGGAGGCGGCACACGGCGAGGCATCCATGGCCGACATCGCCCGCAGGCTCGACGCCAGCTGTGCCCGGCACAACGCCGCCCATCCGCCCGAGGCGACGATGGAACGCTTCGCCACCGCGCTGCTCGTCGAGATCCCGCATCACGGCGGTCACCTCACCATCGTCAACTGCGGGCACCCTCCGCCCCTGATCCACGGCCTCGAGAACGTGCGCGTCCTCGAGCCGTCCGCCCCCTCGCCCCTGCTCAGCCTCGCGGACCTGATCGGCGACCAGTACCGTGCGGACGCCTTCTCCTTCGCTCCCGGCGAGCTGCTCCTCCTCTACACGGACGGGATCGTCGAGACCCGCGCCCGGGACGGCGCGTTCTTCCCCTTGACGGCGTGGATGCGCCGGCAGCCCCCCACGCCGCCCCGCGACCTGCTCACGGCCCTGCACCGCGATCTCCTCCGCCACAGCAGGGGCAGCCTCGACGACGACATCGCCGCCCTGGCCGTACGCCTGCACACGCCGTGAACCGTGCCCGCGGGCGGTCCTCAGGGCACGGGCAGGGCCTGCTCCACCCAGATCGTCTTGCCCGACGGCATGTACCGCGTCCCCCAGTGCTCGGTGAGCTGGGCGACCATGAACAGTCCGCGTCCGCCCTCCTCGTCATTGCCGGCGTAGCGGGCGTGCGGTGAGGTGTGCTGCGAGTCGGAGACCTCGCAGATGAGGGAGCGGTCCCGGATCAGGCGCAGACCGATCGGACCGGCGGCGTAGCGGATCGCGTTGGTGACCAGTTCGCTGACCACCAGTTCCGTGGTGAAGGCCAGATCCTCCAGGCCCCACCGCGCGAGCTGTTCCGCGGCCATCGAACGGGCGCGTGCGACGAGCGCGGGGTCCGAGGGCAGCTCCCAGTCCGCCACCTGGCACGCGTCGAGCGCACGGGTGCGCACGACGAGGAGCGTCGCGTCGTCCCGCACATGCTCCGGCACCAGCTCCGCCGCGATCTGGGCGCACAGCAGGTCGGAGGACGATCCCCGCTGCTCCCCGAGTACGGTCGCCAAGCGGGCGAGACCCACGTCGATGCCCTGCCCCCGGGCCTCCACGAGGCCGTCGGTGAACAGGACGAGCAGGCTTCCCGCGGCGAGCGTCACGTCCGCGGCCTCGTACGGAAGCCGTCCCACGCCCAGCGGAGGCCCTGGTGGCAGACGGAGGAAGCTGACGGGACCGTGCGGCTGCACCACCGCCGGCGGCAGGTGTCCCGCCGCCGCCCAGGTGCTCGTGCGGGAGACCGGATCGTAGATCCCGTACACGCACGTCGCTCCGACCGCGCCACTGCCGTCCGTGCCCTTCGCGTGCTGGTCCGACGCGTCCTTGCCGACCTGGTCGTTCAGCCGGGCCAGGAGTTCGTCGGGCGCGAGGTCCAGCTCGGCCAGGGTGCGCACCATCGCGCGCAGGCGCCCCATGGTGGCGGCGGCTCCCAGCCCGTGGCCGACCACGTCGCCCACGACGAGTCCGACACGTGCGCCGGACAGGGGAATGACGTCGAACCAGTCGCCGCCGGCGCCGAGGTGGCTGTCGGCGGGCAGATAGCGGCTCGCCGCCTCGACCGCGCTCAGCTCGGGCAGCGAGCGTGGCAGCAGGCTGCGCTGGAGCATGAACGCGGCGGTGCGTTCCCGGCGGTACCGCCGGGCGTTGTCGATGCACACGGCGGTCCGCGACGCCAGCTCCTCCGCCACTGACCGATCGCCGTCGTCGAAGGGCTCCGAGTCCTCGCCCCGCACGAAGGTGACGAGGCCCAGGGGCGCCCCCCGCACGATCAGCGGGACGTACAGGTGCGTCGGCGCGCCCCCGCCGTCCGCGTCCTCGGTGGCATCGCCTCCGTCGTCCACGGTCGCACCGCCTCCGTCGTCCGCGGTCGCACCGCCCTCGGCGTCCGCCGTGCCATCGCCCCCGGCGTCCGCGAGGGCACCGCCCCCGGCCAGGCTCTCGGCCTGCGACGATCCGGCGGGGTACGCGACCCGCTCCCCCACCCGGGAGGGTTCTCCGTCCGAATCGGCCACGCGCACCAGGTCCCCTGCCGTGGCGGGCCTCGGTTCCTCGCCTTCGAGCACCTCCGCCGCCACGTCGACCAGCACGGTGTCGGCATACTGCGGCACGGCGATCTTGGCGAGTTCCGCCGCCGTACCGAACGGGTCGAGCGTCGACCCGATCCGTGCGCCGGCCTCGGCGAGGAGCGCCAGGCGCTGCTGCGCACGGTAGTGGTCGGTGACGTCGATGGACTGCTCGCACACGCCCACCGGCTCTCCCCTGCCGTCCAGCAGCCGGAAGTAGGACGAGGACCAGACCCGCTCGCGCCTCGGGTCGGCCGGGGCGCGCCCCCGGAAGTGCACGTCGATGACCGGCTCGCCGGTCTCGAGGATCTGTCGGACGAAGTCCTCGGGAGGCCCCAGATGCTGGGTCGTGAGGACGTCTCCGGGAAAGAGTTCGGTCATGGAGCGGCCCAGCGACGCGGTGAGGTCGCCGCCGAGCTCCCGGACACTGGACGCGTTGGCCCACAGGAGGCGCGCGCCGGGCCCGTAGATGGTCAGCGCCACGGGCGACTGGGTCACCAGCCCCTGGAGCATCGCCTGCCGGGTCTCCCACCAGCGGAGCCCCTCCAGCTCGACCGCCATGAGGACGGCGGAGGGGGCGCGGCCGGTGGGCTCCCCGTCGGAGGCGGGCGTCAGGGGGCGCAGGATCACCGCCACACGTACGGTGTGTCCGCCACGGTGGCGCACGTCCACGACGGCGCCGCGTGTCCCGCCGAACCACGGTCGCCGGTCCGTCCGCCCCTGGTCCGTGCGCCCCTGGTCCGTCCGCCCCTGGTCCGTACGCCGTTCCTCCGGTCCGCCGCGATCGGCGGACGGGGTCACGAGCAGGTCCGCCGCCCGGCGTCCCCGTACCTGCGAGGCGGCATACCCCAGGAGGGCTTCGGCCTCAGGGCTCCACCCGACGATCACTCCGTCCGCGGCGAGCAGCGCGAAGGCGGCCGGGGGCGGACCGAGGTGCCCGCCTTCGTCCGCCCCGGCGGGAGGAGTGAAAGGTAGCCCTTCCATGGACCCATCATCCTTCGGGGCGGTCGCGATCGCAGTGCGTCCCGTCCCGCCCTGACGGTCGCGATCGCCGTACGCCCCGTCCCGCCCTGACGTCGCGACGCGAGGCGGGAGGGGCGCGGCCCCGAGGTGCCTTCGAGGTCCGGTGGCCCGCGGGACGGCGGACACGGCCGGCGCGGCACCGGCCCGGGTCCCGGGGCCTCGGCGGTCGGCCCGTCCCTTACGCCGCCCCGTGTGACCGGTCAAGGGATCCGCGGGTCGTGAAGGGGGTCCCCTCCGGTCAACTCCGCCACGACAGGTAACGGATCGATCACGTGCCGTGCGGGACGGCCCCGCCGTCGGAGAGGCTCACCGGCGCCGGCGCCACTCCGCGCGCCGGCGCCCTGCCGGGGCGCGGACACCGAGAACCGGGTGTGCCCGCCACCGGACCCGAACCGACGGGGGACCGACGTTGACCCGCAGACGCCGCAAGACCGTTCGATCGCTCCTCACGGGGGCCCTGGCCCTCGGACTCGTCACCACCGCCACGGCGGCCGTCCACGCCGGGGCGCCCGGCGCCGTCGCGGGCGCCGGCACCGTACGCGCCGCGTCCGCGGACGCCGACTGCTCCGGTTCCGTCTCCGTCTACGGTGCCCTCGCCGACGGCCGCCTGACGTACTCGCAGATCGATCCCTCCAGCGGCGACCGCGTCAAGACCCACATCGGCCCCGACCTCGGATTCGAACCCAAGGCCCTGGCGACGCTGAACTTCAACACGGTCCTCGCCACCGACGCGTCCGGAACCCTCTACCGGATCGACGTCAAGACCAACAACCTCTCCCTGGCCCTGGCGAGCCCGCCCACCCCGATCGGGACGGGCTGGACCCACGACAAGCTCGTCCACGACGGTCATGGACACCTCTACGGCACCGCCGGCGGCGTCCTGCTGCAGTACCTCGTCTCGCAGCCGAAGCCCGCCGGGTCCCAGCACATCGGCCAGCGCCGTGAGATCGGCAGCGGGTTCGTCCTCAAGGCGCTCACGTCCACCGGGGACGACCGGCTCCTCGCGAACACGGCCGACGGCCGGCTGCTGGAGTACCGGATCGACGACGCGGGGACCTGGACCGGGAAGCAGCTCGTGGCGTCCGGGTGGTCCGGCTTCGGCAAGCTCCTCTCGCCCGGCGGCGGCCTCTACTACGGCGTCACCTCGGCGGGAGGCATGTACTGGTACCAGGACCTCGCCCCCGACGACGGCTCGGGCAGCGACATCGTCTACCACAACGACGATCCGGTCGACGTCTCCGGATGGACGCAGACCCTGCTCTCCGCCGAGCCGGAGACCGCCGACTGCGTCGGCCGGCGGTACGCCTACGTCCTCCCCCGGTCGGCCGTCCCCCGCGGCGTGCTGGACGACCCGCACCACGACTACGCGGCGATCGACATCGCGGTCCCCGTCGGCACGCCCGTGCACGCCGTCACGCGCGGAACCGTGGGGTACATCGACGGCGGCTTCGGAAACGGCATCACGCTCACCGACGCCGACGGCGTGACGTACATCTACGGCCACCTGGACTCCCGGGCCGTCGCCGCCGGGACCACCGTCACCCCCGGCCAGTACCTCGGCGAGTCCGGCAACACGGGCCGGTCCGAGGGACCGCACCTCCACTTCGAGATCCGCATCGGCGGCGTCAAGCACTGCCCGCAGCCGCTGCTCCTCGCCCTGTACGACGGCACCACGCCGCCGGCCCCGGGCTCCCTGCCCACCAGCGGCTGCTCGTACTGACCCGGCGCGGGCCCCGGCGCCTCACCCGGCCCCGGGGCACCGCGGACCCCGCGAGCCCCAGGTCGGCCCGGGCCTCAGGCGTCCAGGGCGAGGATCAGGAGGGTCACGTCGTCCTGGATCGCGGGGGCGAAGCCGCTGAGGTCGGACCAGATCTCGTCGGGCAGCTCGTCCAGGCCGACACCGGTCATGCGGGCCAGCCGCTCGACGAAGGGGTAGAAGGCTCCGGAGGCGTCCCGCGCCTCCAGGACTCCGTCCGACGCCAGGAGCAGCCGGTCCCCGGGCCGCAGCGACATCGTGGCGGCGGTTCCGGGCGCGACGTCGGCCAGGCCCGTCCCCAGGGGTGGTCCGGGGTCGAGTTCCAGGGCGTGCGCGGCGCCGCCGCGCAGCAGAACGGGCGGGGGGTGGCCGCAGGCCAGGACGCGGACCTCCCGCCCGTGCGGCGCGAAGTCCAGGAGGACGGCCGTGGCGAAGAGTTCCGCGTGCTCCGTCGGCGCCGAGTCGACCACCAGCCTGCGGTCCAGGCGCGCCGCGATCGACTCCGCGTCCACGTCGTCCAGTACGGCCTCGCGGAACGCCCCCATGACGGAGGCGACCGTGGCGACGGCCGACAGACCATGGCCCTGTACGTCGCCGAGGACCGCCCGGACCCCGTGGGGGCCTGGTCTGACGTCGAAGAAGTCGCCTCCCACGAGCGTGCCGCGTTCGGCCGCCCGGTAGAGGCTCGCGCAGCGCACGGGACCGACGCGCCGCCGGACGTCCGGGACGATGGCCCGCTGGGCCGTCTCGGCGACGGCCCGTTCCAGGTCGAGCTGCGCGTCCCGGCGCCCGCGGACGAAGGACACGAAGACGCTCAGGGTCGCCACGAAACCGAGGGTGAACAGGTCGGTGTTGCCGGGCCGGTTCAGATGGAAGACGGGAACGGTCAGCAGCACGATCGTCGCGGCCCCGAGGAGGGCCGTGGCCAGCGGCCCGTAGGCCAGGACGGCCAGCGGAGACACCGCCCCGAGCAGGAAGCCGATGTCCAGCGGAACGGAGTCGGTGAGCGAGGCCGCCCCCACCCCGACGAGCAGCAGCACGGGCAGGATCCGCACCCAGCGCGGCGGCGGGGCCCCGCGCAGCCAGCCCCGCCGGTACGCGCCGGCCGCCGCCTTCCTCGGCTTCACCACACCACCAGGCTCCTACGCCGCTCTGCACCCCGCACGCCACGCCCACTCCCGCGCCGGTGCCCCGCACCGCCCCCGGGAACACGCCGGCACCCGGCCGCTGTCACGGATCGACCACGGGACCGCGACGCGGTGCCGAAACTGCTGGCAGCCCCGGCGAAGGCCGGCTTCCCCGCACGTCACACCGAACGCCGCCCAGCGGTGACGTCGGACGTCGAGTCGTTCCTGACATGGCTGGTCGCCCATCCCCTGCGGGCACGGGCGACCGTTCCCAGAGTCGAGGCCCCGACCGCAATCCCTCGAACGACTCCAGCGATGCGATAGCTCGCGCGTAGATCGGCGAGGGCGAGACCGGCAGGATCTCGGACCCGCTCGGCGACCGCCTGACAGCAAGCCCCCTGCACTTCCCATGGACCGCGGCCGGAAACCCACGGAGACCGTCGCCGTGCCGACCCCTGCCCGGTGGATCGGCGTCGTGGCCCCGGCCGCTTCCGCGGATGGTCCTTACCCGGCCGGAACTTTGTCCGTGAGGTCGTAGCCGCCCTTGATCACCATGGAGTCGGCGGCCGGCGCCATGCACTTGCTCAGCAGCGGCTCGCCCTCATCGGTGCCGCCGGAAAGCCCGATGCGGCTGGGACCGCTGCCCTTGCCTTCTGCCACGTAGAAGCTGATCCCCATGCGGACATGCCTCTTCAGATAGTCGTCCCAGCCGCCGACGTTACCGCCGGTACGGACGATGCGCCCGGTCACGGTGGCGGTGGGGCCGCCGCTGGTCAGGCAGTCGACCTTGAAGTCGCCCCAATTGACCTTCTCGGGCTCGCCCTTGGCGGCCGGCATCCGGTGGTAGATGCGGAAGGTGCCCCAGGCTTTGTCGGGCTCGGCCCAACCCACACCCTTGAAGGTGGCGTGGGCGTCGACGGTGACCTGGATGTCGTGGCCGGCGTCGGGATAGTCGATGCGGCCCCAGCCCTTGAGGCTGGAGGTGAGCGTCCCGGAAGGGGCGGAGGACCGCGTGGTCCCGGCAGGCTCGGGCGTGGATGCCGTCGACGCGGAGGCGATCCCCGCGGTGGTCGCCACCACGGCGGTCGCCGCGAGGAACGAGACAGCACGGTGGGACAGCGTGAATCTGGACATGGTGGGACTCCATTCGGGGTCGTGGAACCGAAGCGCCGGAGTGAGAGAACCTCCGCTCTGCCACGACCGATCCTGCTCAACACCCGCTCCGCACACGTCAGTCACCGGTCGCGACCTCCCTCAGCCGTGCGGTTGAGCCCGCCGGTGGAGCCATCCCCCTCACGACGTACGCGACAACAGCCATGGCGCCGGACCAGCGGCTGCCCTCCAGGTCCTCACCGGAGCCACGGCCGGATCGCGGCGAAGTTCGCGGTCCACGCGTCCGAGAACCTGCGCGAAGCGGTCGCTTCACGCGAGGTGATCGTCCTGGCCGCCACCGGTCAGGAGTCCTGACGTCCCCGGCCGGCCGCGTCGGGCACCGCTCCCTCCCGCTCCGGCCGGCTGTGGGACTGCACGGCGAGGACGAAGGCGTGCCCGGCCGGGTCCATGAAGCGGCGCACATCGGTACGCCGGTCCGTCCGGCTGCCGTGGTGCTCGGCGGTCACCGGGCGGGCGCCCATGGAGACCGCTTCGCGCTCGGCCTCGTCGAGCGTGCCGGGAGCGACGAGGATCCACAGGTGCGACTGCTGGGAGTCCTCCGGCCGGGGCCAGCTCGGAGGTGCGTGGCCGGGGTCGCGGCGGATGCCGAGGGCGAATCCGTCGGCGCCGGAGACCATCAGCAGGTCGTGGTCGACGCCGCTCGGCTCGACGGTGCCGTCGAGCAGGGCGGCGTAGAAGCGGGCGAGGGGCTCGGGGTCGGTGCTGTCGAGGACGAGAACGCCCATCTTGGAAACGGTCATGGCCTCCGTGTGCCCGCTCCCCTCCCCCGCAGTCACGGGGCGACAGGACGGTCCGCCTCACCTCCACCGGCCCCGAGACCAGCGCCCAGGCCGGTACCGATGGCGGCACGAGCACCAGCACGAGCACCGGGACCGGCACCGGCACCGGCATGGCAAGGGGCCGGCTTGATGCCGGGTCAGCCGGCGACGGTCACGTCCGTGAGGCCGGCGCGGGCGAGGGCCCGTGCCACGGCGGACGGGTCCGGCTCGGCGCCGTCGGGGTCGCGCACCCGCGCCAGCAGCGCGTCGACGTCCCGGAGCGGTCCGGTCGCGGCCTCGGCCTCGGCCCCGGCGAGGACGGCTTCGGCGTCCGGGCCGCCTTCCGCCGGCGCGAGCCGCTCGACCAGCAGGCGCGCCGCCTGTGTGCGGTCGGCCAGCTCGCTCATGCCGCAGTCCAGGCCGTCGTCGGCGAGGTCGTCCGGGTAGGGGGCGCGGGCCCAGACCCCGTCCTCGTACCAGTAGACGCAGCCGAGTTCGTTGCCGGACAGCCGGTCGTTCAGTTCGTCCCACGGCAGCCACGCGGGGCCGCCCGCGAGGACGTCGACGGGAGGCCGATGCCATTTCGTCCCGCTGGACTCGTCCTCGCCGTACAGCACGTACCGGCCCTCGCCCTCGCGGGAGAGCACCCACCAGGTGCAGCCGCCGTCGTCCCGGTGCAGTCCCTCGTCGTCGATCCAGTGGCCGGTGCGGTGCGCGCTCGGCCGGTGTTCGTTCGCGGCCGTCGTGCCGAAGGCGGCCACCAGGGCCCAGCGGGCCCACAGCGTTTCGGCGGGCGGGAGGTCCCCGGGAAGTCCCGGACGGTTGATCGTCATGACCGCCACCGTACGTCGGCCGGGCCGCGCCGCCGCCCGCCCCGGGAGCGGCTCACCAGGCGCGGTCCAGCAAGTCGGCGCACAAGGCGTCCAGTTCCTGGGCGGCCGGGTGGCTCGGGGTGGCGGCGCGGAGCGTGGCGCGGGCGGCGTCCAGGCACCGGTGGGCCTCCTCGTGGGCGGCGGTGCGGCCTCCGGCCTCTTCGACGAGGGCGGCGAGGTGCGCGGCTGTCGCGTCGTCGATCCGCCGGGACGAGGAGAGCAGCGCCCCGAGTTCCCGCGCGGCCGGGCCTCCGTCGGCGAGGGCGGCGAGGACCGGGTAGGTCTTCTTGCCCCGGCGCAGATCGGCGTGGACGGGTTTGCCGGTGGTCTCCGGGTCGCCCCAGATGCCGAGGACGTCGTCCACCGCCTGGAAGGCGAGGCCGAGTTGGCGGCCGGCGTGGTCGAGCGCGGTCACGGTCGGCCCGGGGGCGCCGCCGAGGACCGCGCCGAGGGCGAGGGCGCACCCCAGCAGGGCGCCCGTCTTGTGCGCGGCCATCGACCGGTACCGCTCCGGTGTGACCGCGCCCGGTCCGTACCAGGGCCGGTGCTCGAACCGCAGGTCCTCCGCCTGGCCGGACACGAGGGCGTTCAGGGTGCCGCAGAGGCGGCGTACCGCGGCCGCCGCGTGGTCGCTCCGGGCCTCGGCCAGGCCGGTCACGGCCTGGGCGAGGAGCGCGTCGCCGGCGAGTACGGCCGGGCCGGTCCCGTAGGTCTTCCACACGGCCGGGCGCCGCCGGCGCAGCGCGTCGGCGTCCATGATGTCGTCGTGGAGCAGGGAGAAGGTGTGGACGAGTTCGACGGCCACGGCGCCCGGGACGCCGTCGGCCGCGTCGCCGCCGACGGCCTCGGCCGCGAGCACGGCGAGGGCCTGCCGCACCCCCTTGCCCTCGGATCCGCCCGGGTCGGGGGTCCCGTCGGTGCCGGTCCAGCCCAGCGCGTACGCCGCCATCTCGGCGGTCCAGGGGTGCAGTCGGCCGACCGCTTCCACCAGCGCCGGCCGGACCAGCGCGCGGCAGCGCCGCAGGGCGTCGGTCGCGGGCGCGTCCGGGCGGCGAGAGGCGGGTGCCGGGCTCCTCGGGTCCGTTCCGTGGCCTCCGTGCCGCGCTCCGGTCGCGTCGGGCCGGGTCGCGGTCCCCGCCACGCCGGCGGACGGACGGGTGCGGGCCTCGGGCGTCGGCGGGGCGCTCATCGCAGCGCCCCCGGGGCGGCGGTCCGCAGGGTCTCCGGGGCGGCGGTCCGCAGGGCTTCCGCCCCGGCGTGGGGCAGCGTGGGCGCACCCGTTCCCGGTCCGTCCCCGGCGGGTTCCGGAAGCGGTCCGATGCCCAGTTCGGCGGCGGCTCCGTCCACCAGCTCCCGGGCGTGGAGGAGTCCGATGCGCTCCAGGGACGTCCGCAGTTCGGCCAGTTCGGCGGCGGTGCGGGCGGCGTCGCGGCCGAGGCGGGCGTCGGTCTTCACCAGCCCCAGCCGGGCCAGCGCGGTGCCGCGCGGCTCGTCCATCGCGCGGAACTCCGTGAGGGCGCGGTCGTACGGGGCGCGGGCCTGCGCGTACCGGCCCGCCCGGTACAGGACGTTGCCGCGCATCTTCTGGTTGTAGGCGAGCGCACTGCGCAGCCGTATCTCCCGGCACGCCTCCTCCGCCCGCGACAGGAGCGCCAGGGCGCGTTCGACGTCGCCGTCGCGTGCGGACACCACGTCGGCGATGCCCCGCAGGGCCCACGCCCAGCCGCGCCGGTCCTCGGCCCGCGAGGCGGTCTCGGCCGCCTCCTCGAAGAGCGCGAGGGCCTCGTCGAACCGGCCGGTGTTGCGGTGGATCTGCGCGATGCCCTCCAGTGCCCAGACGGTGTGCCGGGCCTCGCCGCGGCGGCGCGCCTCCGTCAGCAGCTGTTCGTGCAGGCGCGCGACGGCCTCGTAGTCGCCCTGGATGCGGCCGGTCTCGGCGAGTCCGGCCAGCGAGTAGCCCCGGGCGACGACGTCCCCGCCGCGCTCGCCCGCCTCGGAGGCCAGCTTCAGCAGCCGGTACGCGAGCCGGAACGCGCCGCGCTGCCGGGCCAGCGTGCCGCCGCTCCACAGCGCCCAGGCCATCGCCCCTTCGTGGCCGGCCGCGCGTGCCGCCCGGTAGCTCGCCTTCCACGCCCGGTCCGCCTCGTCGATCCGCCCGAGCCGCCGGCACGCCTCCGCGACGGCCAGGCGGCAGCGCGCCGCCTCGTGGAGGTCGCCGGACCGTTCGGCCGCGCGTGCACCCCGCAGGCCCTCGGCGAGCACGTCGGGGAGCGAGGAGTTCACGGACAGGGACCCCAGGGCCCCTTGGTACTCGGGCGCGGACGCCTTCGCCGGCCGCTCGCTGATCTGACCCGCCATCGGTTCCTCCTTCTCGGCCGGCTCGACGATCGGCCGGCGCGAGGGACAAGACGGAGGCGGCGGGCGGGGGTTCCGCTTCGGGGACGATCTCCGTCTCGATGGGGGCGCGGTGTCCGTCTCAGGTGCTACGCGCGGTGGCGCGGTCTCCTCAATGAGACCTACGCGGGGCGGCTCGCCCCGCCTCGTCCGCACCGGGGGCGGCAGGCGGGGAGGGGGTGACCGGGCGCGGCCGTGCGCGTGGGTTCCGTGCGGTGGCGCAGCGCGTCGCGCGGGAGGCGGCCGTGGTGCGGGTAGCGTGCCGCGCGTGTCCGAGCACCCGCGCGATCTCGTCGGCTACGGCGCCGAGCCGCCCCGGGCCGCCTGGCCCGGCGGCGCCCGTGTCGCGGTCAGTCTCGTCCTCAACTACGAGGAGGGCGGCGAGCACTGCGTCCTCGACGGCGACCCCGCTTCGGAGGCGTTCCTGCACGAGGTCGTGGGGGCGCCGCCGGTGACCGGCGGTCGTGACCTGAACGCCGAGTCGATGTTCGCGTACGGGTCTCGGGCGGGGTTCTGGCGCGTGCACCGGACGCTCCTCGCCCACGGGACGCCGCTCACCGTCCACGCCGTCGGCCAGGCGCTGGAGCGCAATCCGGAGGCGGCGCGGGCCATGGCCTCGGCCGGCTGGGAGGTGGCCGGCCACGGCTGGCGCTGGATCGACCACCGCGAGGTCCCCGAGGACGTCGAGCGTGCCGATGTCGCGCGGACGGTGGCGACGATCCGGAAGCTGGTGGGGCGGCGGCCGGTGGGCTGGTACACGGGCCGGACGAGCCCGGCGACGCGGCGGCTGGTCGCGGAGGAGGGCGGATTCCTCTACGACTCCGACGACTACGCGGACGACCTGCCGTTCTACGTCGAGGCGGCGGGCCGCCCGCACCTCGTGGTGCCGTACAGCCTGGACGCGAACGACTTCAAGTTCCTGCTCGTCCACGGGTTCACGACGGCGGACGACATGCTCGCGTACCTGGTGGACACGTTCGACACGCTGCACGCCGAGGGCGCGGAACGGCCCCGCATGATGAGCGTCGGGCTGCACGGCCGCATCATCGGCCGGCCGGGCCGGATCCGGGCGCTCGACGCCTTCCTCCGGCACGTGGCCCGGCGTGGTGGGGCGTGGTGCGCCACGCGCGAGCAGATCGCCCGGCACTGGCTGGCCGCGCACCCTCCGCCGTAGGGGCGCGGGGAGCGATGTGATGCTCGGTCACTGTCTTGCGGTCGTTCGCCGGCCGGGCCCTGCCCGCCCTGGCGATCGGTGTGGTGTTCGCGGGAGCCGTGGCTGCCGTGCCGGTCCTGGACGACGGCACGCAGGGGGGAGGAGGTGACCGTGTTCGGGCATGGCGTCCCGGACCTGACTTACCACTGGGTTCGAGGGCGAGGTCCTCGTAGCGGACGGCCTGCCGCGGCATCGCGTCGTTCTGCGGCGGCCGCGACCGCGGACCGCTGCCCTTCCTCGTTCCATTATGGCCACGCCCCGCCGCCCCGTGCGAGTCGGCTCCGCCCTGCCGGCGGTGTGCGCGGCCTGTGGTCTGACCAGGGACGACCGCCGTTCCGACATGCGCTTCACCACACCCGGGTGAACCATGGAGGGAGGTCGTGCGGGTGCCGGCCGCCGGCGAGGGGGAGTCAAGGGAGCTGTGACGGCTCCGACTTCCAGAGGTGGCGAGCGTGGACGTTTTCGATGCCGTCGTCGTCGGGTCGGGCTTCGGCGGGTCCGTGACGGCGTATCGCCTGGCCGACGCCGGGCTCCGGGTGTGTGTCGTCGAGAGAGGGAAGCCGTTCCCTCCCGGGTCCTTCCCCCGCAGTCCCCACGAGGCGGCGAAGAACTTCTGGGATCCGGATTCCGGGCTGTACGGGATGTACGACATGTGGAGTTTCTCCACGATGGACGCGCTCGTGTCCAGCGGGCTCGGCGGCGGGTCGTTGATCTACGCGAACGTGCTGATCCGCAAGCCGGAGAGCTGGTTCGTCCACGAGTCGTTCGACGGCGGCTACGAGAACTGGCCCGTCACCCGCGAGGACCTCGATCCGCACTACGGATCCGTCGAGACCATGCTGGGCGCGCGGAGGTACCCCTTCGACGTGGAGCCCTACCGGAGCACGCCCAAGACGCTCGCCATGCGCCGGGCGGCCGAGCGGCTGGGGCTGCCGTGGGAACTCCCGTTGCTGGCCGTCTCCTTCGGGGATCCCCCGGTGCCCGGCGCGCCGCTCGACGGCGGCGAGGACAATCTGCACCACAGCCCGCGCTATGCGTGCAGGCTCGTCGGCGAGTGCGACCTGGGCTGCAATTTCGGCAGCAAGAACAGTCTGGACTTCACCTATCTCAGCGCCGCGCAGCGGCTCGGCGCGGACATCCGGACCCTCTGCGAGGTGCGCTCGTTCGAACCGGTCCGCGAGGGGTTCGAGGTCACGTACATCGAGCACCGCGCCGACGGGGACGAGGATCCGCCGGCTCCTCCCGTACGGCGGACCCTCCGGGCCCGGCGGCTGGTCCTCTCCGCCGGCACGCTCGGCACCACGTACCTGCTGATGCGGAACCGCAGCGCCTTCCCGGCGATCGGCCCGGCGCTGGGCACGCGCTTCTCCGGGAACGGGGACTTCCTCGGCCTGGTGCTCAAAGCCCGGGAGGACGGTCGGGACCGGCCGGAGGAGACGGTGCCGCGGCTGATGGAACCGAGCTTCGGGCCGGTCATCACCAGTGCGATGCGGGTGGACCGCAAGGGGAGCGGCGAGAGGGACCGGGGGTTCTACATCGAGGACGCCGGGTACCCCGCGTTCCTCGACTGGCTCGTCGAGCACAACGTCGTCACCCTGTCCAACCGGGTCGGAAGGTTCCTGCTGCGCCGGGCGTGGTCGCGGCTGACCGGGACCGCCCGCAGCCGGGTGGGACGCCAGCTGGGCGACGCCATGGGCAAGGGCCTGTTCACCGCGACGTCCCTGCCTCTGCTCGGCATGGGGAGGGACGTCCCCAACGGCCGGATGTTCCTCCGCGACGGACACCTCGACCTCGACTGGCGACTGGCCGCGTCCGACGCGTACTTCGACCAGATGAACGAGACCATGGAGCGGGTGTCCCGGAGTCTCGGCGGGTGCTACGCCGCGAACCCCCTGTGGCTGCTCAACCGACTCATCACCGTGCATCCGGTGGGCGGCGCTCCGATGGGGCGCACTCCCCGCGAAGGCGTGGTGGACCCCTTCGGCCGCGTGTACGGGTACCCGGGACTGTCGGTCGCCGACGGCTCGGTGCTGCCCGGCCCCGTCGGCCCGAACCCCTCGCTCACCATCGCGGCGCTGGCCGACCGGTCGGCCACCCGCATCCTCGAAGAACGCTGAGGGCCCCTCATGACGACAGGACAGGGCACCGCGCCCCGCGGCGGATCCCCGCGCAGATCCCTCCTCCTCGCCGGCGGCGGCCTGAAGGTGGCCTACCAGGCCGGTGTCCTCCAGGTCCTGCTCGACGAGGCCGGGCTGACCTTCGACCACGCCGACGGAGCCAGTGGCGGCGTCTTCAACCTCGCGATGTACTGCCAGGGGATGTCCGGGCGCGAGATCGCGGACAACTGGCGCACGCTCTCCCCGCTGAAGGGCGTCACCCCGAACTGGCGCGAGCTGCCGAAGGGGCCCTATGCCCGTTCCCTCTTCACGCTGGACGGCTACCGGCGCCACGTCTTCCCGGAATGGGGGCTGGACTGGGAGCGGATCCGGGCCACCGACCGCGAAGCCACCTTCAACCTCTACAACTTCAGCGCCAACGCACTGGAGCCGGTGACCGCCGATCGCATGGACGAGGACCGGTTCTGCGCCGGGGTGGCGCTGCCCATGTGGTTCCCTCCGGTCGTCATCGACGGGCAGACGTACATCGATCCCGTCTATCTGACCGACGCGAACGTCGAGGAGGCGATCCGGCGGGGCTGCGACGAGCTGTGGATCATCTGGACGGTCAGCCGGAGGCACCGCTGGCGCAACGGCTTCGTGGCCAACTACTTCCACATCATCGAGACGACGGCCAACGGCGGCCTCCAGCACTGGCTGCGCCGGATCGAGACCAACAACGCGGCCATCCGCGACGGGAAGGAGGGCGAGTTCGGGCGCCCGATCGAGGTCCGGCTGCTGAGCGGCGAGGTCCCCCTCAACTACCTCATCAACTTCAGCCGGGACCGGTTCGCCCAGGCCGTGGAACTCGGCGTCCACCACGCGCGCCGCTGGTGCACGGACCAGGGGATCCCCTGGAAGGCCGGTGAGCCGCCGGACCTCCCCGACGACCCGACCCGCATGCGCTTCACCGAACGCATGGTCGGCCGTGTCGTCTTCGGGGAGGACGACCCCCGGAACGTGGCCTCGACGGCGGGCGGAGCCGCCGCCGACCTCGCCCTGCACGTGACCGTGGACATCCGGGGCATGGACCGCTTCCTCTCCGGCCCGGAGCACGAGGCGGAGCTGCGCGGGGAGGTCGTCTGCCAGGAGCTGGGCGGACGTCTTCCGGTCGAGCACGGCACCTTCCAGCTGTTCGTGGAGCACTCCGGCCCGCAGCACCTGCGGATGCTCTACCGCCTCTTCTTCACCGACCGGGCCGGGCACCGGCTCACCCTCAGCGGCCACAAGGACGTCGGCGAGGACTCCCGCCGGGGGATCTGGAAGGACACGTCCGTCCTCTACACGCGCGTCCTCCGGGGGCACGTCGGCGCAGGCGAGGAGGCCGGAGCCGAGTCGGTGGCCGCCGGAACCGTACGCATCCGGCCCGCCGACTTCCTGAAGCAGCTCACCACCTTCCGGGCCGAGGCACCGACGCTGTCCGGCCGGGTGACCACCCTGAGACGCTTCGGGCAGTTCTTCGCCGGCAAGCTGTGGGACGTGTACGCGCAGAACGTCCTGCCCTGGTCCCCGCTGTGACCGAGGAGGAACCGCCATGGACTTCCGGGAGCTGCGCAGACGCGCGGAGGAGCTCCGGTTCACCCCCCAGGAGCCGGTGCGCTGGCTCGCGCCGAAGGAGCTGGCGCGGACGGCGGTGAAGGTCGGCCTGGCCGCCGTCTTCGCCGGCTACTCGGACAAGCGGGAGATCCAGGGCGCGCTGGAGGCCGGTCTGCTGCGGGCGCCGCTGTCGGATCCCCGCGCCGAGGAGATCTGGATCGACTTCGTCGCGGACCTCGGCGACGGGTTCGAGGCGACGGCCTCGGTGGCCTCCGCCCTGGGGGCGGACCGGCTGACCGTCGAAGGGCCCGGCGCGCTCCCCCGTGGTGCGCTGCTCGTCCTCGGCGGGGACCAGGTGTACCCGGTGGCCTCGGCGACCGCGTACGAGGACCGGATGAAGGGGCCCTACCGCGCGGCGCTCCCGTCGGCGGAGGACCGGCCGCTGATGGTCGCGCTGCCGGGCAACCACGACTGGTACGACGGACTCACCGCGTTCCTGCGGATGTTCGCCCAGGGGAGCGCGATCGGCGGGTGGCGGACCGGGCAGACCCGGAGCTACTTCGCCGTGGGACTGCCGCAGCGCTGGTGGCTCGTCGGACTCGACAGCCAGCTCGGCAGCTATTTCGACGATCCGCAGCGGCGCTACTTCGAGACCCACCTCTCGCAGCGGCTGCGGCCCGGCGACAGCGTGATCGTCTGCTCTGCCGAGCCCACCTGGGTGAAGAGCGACGAGCGGCCCGACGCGTTCAACTCCCTGCACTGGTTCGACCACCACATCGTGCGGACCCGCCTCGACCGGACGACCGGGAGGCGCGAGGAGACGGGGGCGTCGATCCGGTTGTGGCTGACCGGCGACAAGCACCACTACGCCCGCTACGCGGAGCTGCTGCCCGGGGACGCGGCCGGGGCCGGGGCCGACGACGACCTGCCCCCGGACCCCCGGAGGCGCCAGCTGGTGACGTGCGGTCTGGGCGGGGCCTTCCTCTCGTCCACGCACAGGCTGCCGAGGGCCCTGCCCCTGCCGCCGTCCACCTCGCGCATGCAGAGGAAGGACCGTCCGCCGACGGCGTTCGCCCTCGCCCAGCACACCTACCCGGACGCGGCGGAGTCCCGCTCGCTCGCCCGCGCGATCGCCAAGCCGTGGTCACGGTACTGGCTCCCGCGGCGCAACCCCGGATTCGCCCTCCTGGCCGCGGCGGTGCAGGTGGTGCTCGCCCTCCTCGCGGGCGGCGCGTTCGCGCTGGCCGAGGGGCGGCAGAGTCCGGTCGGGGCGCTGCGGAGCGCCGGTCTCGACGACGTGTTCGGGCTGCTCCTCGCGGGTGCCGCCCTCTTCCTCCTGCCCTTCGTGCTCCTGCTGCTCCGGGCGCTGTTGCGCCTGCGGCGCCCCAGGGTGCCGTCCGGTCCGGTCGTGGCCGGACTGTTCCAGGCGGCGGTCGCCGCCGTGGCCCTGGGCGTCACCGTCGCCGTCACCCGGTCGCTTCCCTCCTCGTGGAACGGGTTGGTGTTCCTGGGGGTCATGCTGGTCGTCGCCGCCGTGCTGGGCGCGTCGCTCGGATCCGAGGTCTTCGCCCTGTGGGTGCTGTGGACGAACCGGGGCACGGTCGCCGACTGGCAGATGTCCGGGCAGTCCATCGACGACCGCAAGGGCTTCCTCCGGATGCACCTCGCGCGGGACGGCACGCTCACCCTCTACCCGCTGGCACTCCACGGGACCTGCCGGAACTGGACGTTGGGCGAGGTCACGGACGACGAGGGGACGTGGAAGCACCCCGTTCCCGACCCGGCGCCGACCGTGCGGCTCATCGAGGATCCCGTCGTGATCGCGCGGCACGGTCAGGGGTGACCGCGACCGGGCCTCAGCGGCCCGCGCCGGGGCCCAGAGCGGTGAGCAGCGCGTCGAGGCCCGCGGTGAGCTGTTCCTCGCCGCCGCGCTCGGCGAGGGCGGGGCCGTACGCGCGGAGCATGGGGAAGTCACGGGCCGGGAGGCGGTGCAGGCCGAGCCGGAAGGCGGGGTCGGGTTCGTCGGGATCGTCGACCACCGCGCGCAGGTCGATCACGATGTAGCCGAGCACCCAGGAGATGAAGGCCCGGTACACCCGCAGTGCCGCTCCTTCCTCCAGGCCGGCTTCCCGCAGCAGCGCCAGCAGGCGTTCGTGGACGCGCAGCACCGCCTGGGGCCGGCGGGCCAGAGGGACCGTCAGGGGGCGGCTCGCGCACAGGGAGATGACGTTCGGGTGCTCCACGGCGACCCGGTACAGCTCGCGGGCGATGCCGTGCAGGGCGTCCCGCAGCTCCGGGGGCTGTTCGGTCGCCCCGCCGGCGTCCGGGGGTGAGGTCCTCGACAGCCGCTCCTCCACTTCCAGGAAGAGGGTCTCGACGAGTCCGTCGAGCAGATCGTCCTTGCTCTCGGTGTACCGGTAGAGCGCCATGGTCTCCACGCCGAGCTCCACGGCCACCCGTCGCATGCTCAGCGCGGCCAGGCCCTCGGCGTCCGCCACCGCGAGGGCCGTGCGCAGCACGCGCTCGCGGGTCAGCCGCTCCCGGCGCGGTGCCGACGGTTCGTCGCTCATGATCAGGACCACCCTTGACGACTCGCCCCCTGTGGGAGCAGCATATACGACATAAACGTATGGAGTACGCATATGTCACATACGTAGGGTGGTGGTCCTGTCATGGACGCCTGGTGGCTGCCCCTCTTCCTCTGGATCGTCCTGCTCTCCGGTGCCGTGCTGTTCCTGGCCGCGCCCGTCGTGTCCCGGTGGACCAACCGGCTGTTGCTCCTGGTGGTCCTCGTCACATGGAGCGCGCTCGCCGTGAAGGTGTCCCTGGCGTCGGTGTCCTCGTCCGCGAGCAGAACCATCGACGTCTCCGTCGTCGACGGGATCGGCGTCACCGCGGGCTGCGTGATGGAACACGGACTGTTCTGCTTCGGCCCGCAGGAGAACCTGTCGTACCCGTTCTCCCCGGGCTTCGTCACCTGGGTCGTCCTCGGCGCGCTGCTCGTCGGGTTCGTGCGGCTCCTGGAGATCCGCAACGCCCGCGTCGGCCCCATCGCCATCGAGGTGGAGGACCTGCTCTACGCCAATCCGCAGAGCGACGGCGACAGCCCGGGCTCGACGGGACGCCACGCGGCGACGTGCACCGCGAAGATGCGCACCATCCTCGCCACCCAGGTGCAGACCCCGCCGCCCCTGCCCGGAGGCGAGCCGGTCCTGAGCCTCCCCACCGTGCTCTACGAGGCCAAGCCCAAGGACGGCGACCTGTTCACCAAGCTGCTCGCCCTGGCCTGGCACGCGGCGTTCCCGCAGCGCGGCTGGCGGCTGACCGGCCACGTCCAGCGCTCCGGCCCGGGGTACGGCGTGACCGTGAACATGACCGAGAAGTCCACGCACCGCAGCGTCCTCCAGGACACCTACTGGGCGCGACGCGAGGAGGAGGCGGTGTACAAGGCCGCGTACACGGTGGCGCAGCTGGCCGTCGCGAGCACCGTGGGGATCCCCCGCTGGACCAAGTGGCGCGCCAAGAACGGCCGCGGGCTGCGGCACTACCGGGACGGCGTCGATCTGCTGCGCAACGGCGGCAGGAAGCACCGCGCCGAGCGGGAGTTCAGCGCCGCGGTGAACCTGGACCCGGCCAACGGGCTGGCCCGCTCCGAACTGGCCCTGCTCAAGGAGGGCACGCCCGAGGGGTACCTCCAGGCCCTGGAGATCTACCTGGAGCTCATCGCGGCGTACCCGTTGATGGCACAGCCCCGCTACCGCGCCGGCGTCGTCCTGGACCTGGTCGACGAGTGGCTGGACACCTGGCTGGACGACGCGGCGTGGCGGAAGCGCCTGGACCGGGCCCTGACCGGGGCGGGCCTCGCGGCGGCGTGCCGGCCGGGCCGGGAGGTGAGCAGGCCGGCGGCGCGGGAGCACTTCCTCGGCGTCTCCCTCCGCGTGCTCACGTCCCTGCGCGCGCGCATGTCCCTGCTCCCGCTGATCAGGGCCTGGTGCGCGATCGAGACCCGAGGGCTCTCCCACGAGCTGGTCCGCCCGAGGGGGATCATGCGCGCCCAGACCCAGGCGGCCGTCGACGCCGCGATCCTGTCGCGGGGCCTGCACGACAGGTTCGACAAGGAGGCGCGCGTGCCCTCCCTGGCGCAGCTCCGGACGGACGGCAGCGACTTCGCGGAGAGCGAGCGCCGGCTCCTCGCCGCGTGCGCCCGCGCCAAGAGGAAGAGCCGCAGGTACCGGGCCTCCTCCGCCCGCCCCGCCAGCGACGGCGAGACCCAGGGCCGGATCCAGATCGCGGGGCTCGTCCAGTACAACGCCGCCTGCTTCTACGCCCGGCTGATCGGCCCGCCTCCCGGGGACGGCGATCCCGGCTGGGCGGTGCGTACGGAACAGGCCGCGGTCCTGGCCCTCGAACACCTCACGGCGTCGGTGCGGAACGCCGAGCTCCTGGACGACTGGTTCGTCTGCCTGGCGGGCGACCCGGACATCCGGCGCCTGTGGAGCCACCCGGAGTTCCAGGAATGGGCCCTGAGACGACAGACCGACAACGACATCCAGGTGGGGAACGACGCACGAGGAGGAAACGGTCATGACCGTGGAGAAGTTGGCGCCATCGTTGGCCGCCGCGTATGAGCGCTACGTGCAGGAAGGGCGCCGCCGCGCGCCGCTGAGGAGGCCCGCGGGCATGATGGGGCTCGTCTCCGTCGAGCAGCGCGCCAAGCCGGTACGGGTCGTCGTCTCGGTGGAGTGCGACCCCGACGCCCCGCCCGTCGGCACGGGCGACACCGAGATCAACGAGGGCGGACGGTCGATCCGTACGGGCATCGTCCCCCTCGACGCGCTGGAGGAACTGGCCGCGCAGCCGGGCGTCCGCCGGATCGTGCCGGCCTCGCAGCTGCGGCCGTGTCTGGACCTGGCCCTGACGAAGGTCGGCGTGCCCGAGTTCCGCACCCGTCTCGACCGGACCGGGGACGGCGTGCTCGTCGGCGTGGTCGACACCGGCATCTTCCTGGGCCACCCGGACTTCTCCGGGCGGGTCGAGCGCATCTGGGACCAGACGCTGGCCGGCGGCACCGGGGTCCCCGAGGGCCGGTACGGGGCCGAGTTCACCGGCCTCGCGGCGGGCGGGAACGCGCTGTCCCGGGACGTCGACGGCCACGGCACCCATGTCGCGGGGATCGCGGCCGGCACCGAGGGGGTCGCCCCCGGGGCCCGGATCGTCGCGGTCAAGACCGACTTCCAGGACGCCCACATCATCGACGGCATCCAGTACGTGTTCCGGCTGGCCGACGAGTTCGACCTGCCGGCGGTCGTCAACCTCAGCCTGGGCGGCCACGCCGACCCGCACGACGGCACGGACGTCATGTCCCTCGCCATCGAGGAGGAGAGCGGCCCCGGCAGGATCGTGTGCTGCGCCGCCGGCAACGAGGGCGAGGACGACATCCACGCGCGGCTCGCGGTGGCCCAGGGCGCCACGCTCTCCGTGCCCTGCCACCCGGGGCGGGTCGGCGGCTTCCCCGACCTGTTCTGGCTGAACGGCTGGTACGCGGGCGGGGACCGGCTGGAGGTGGCCGTCGCGTCGCCGTCCGGCGACTCGACCGACTTCCAGCCCGTCCTGACGGCCGGCTCGCCGGTCCGCGCGTACGAACTGGCGGACGGCGTCGTGCAGATCGTCACGCCCGGCCCCGATCCGGCCAACGGGGACCACAACTTCTTCGTGACCGTGGAGCCCACCGCGCCCGTCCCGGTCGCCGGGGCACGGTGGCGGCTCGTCCTGCGCGGGGCGGACGTCGGCGGCCAGAGCTGCCGGGCGGACGTGTGGATCCTGGGCCGGCAGGAGGCACAGCCCGCGCCGCAGTTCAGCGGACCGGCCGTGCAGGACGCGCTCAAGATCGGCTCGCCGGGCGCGGCGACGTCGGCGATCACCGTGGCCGCGTCCACGACCCGCACCGAGTGGCGGGACATCGACGGCACGCAGCACCTGGCCACCTGGCTGGTCGCGGACGACATCGCGGGCTTCAGCAGTGAAGGACCGCGCCGGGACGGGATGCCCAAGCCCGACGTCACGGCCCCGGGAGCGATGATCGTCTCCGCCCTCTCCCGCGACGCCGTCGGAATGCGCCGGGCCTTCATGCTCGACGACCGTCACCTGGCGCTCCAGGGCACGAGCATGGCCTGCCCCTTCGTCGCGGGACTCACCGCGCTGCTCCTGGAGGGCGACCCGAGCGCCGATCCCGACAAGATCCGTTCGTTCCTGACGGCCGCCGCGGCGGTCCCCGGCGCCGCACCGGGCGCCTTCGACCCCAAGTGGGGACACGGGCTCGTCGACGCCTCCCGTCTGTGACCCGCCGGGGCAGAATCGGGCCATGGACTACGCCAAGCTCGATCCCTCCCTCTCCGCCGCCGTGGACGCCGGCGCCGACGGCCCCGAGGCCAGGAACCTCCTGGTGACCGTGGTCCTGGAGCTGGCACCCACGGAGGCGCAGCGCGAGGTGCTCCGCGGCGCGGGAGTGGACGCCGGGACCGCGGACCGGACCGTCGTCAGCGGCACGCTCTCGCGCCGCGGGGTCGAGGAGCTCTCCCACGAGCCGTGGGTGCGCTCCCTGACCCTGTCGGCGAGCCGCCGCCCGCTCTGACGCACAGACGCACCCGGCCGTCCTCGCCGGAGTGCGATGATGGCGGCATGGGACGACAGCGGACCAAGCCGGCCCCGACGCCGCCGACCACGACGCGTGGCCGGCGCACCCGTGACGCCCTGGTCCTCGCCGGCCGGGAGATCCTGGAGCGGCAGGGCCGGTCCGCCTTCAGCCCCGAAGCGGTGGCGCAGGCGGCCGGCGTCTCGTACGGCACGTTCTACACGTACTTCGAGTCCCGGGACGATCTCCTGCACCACGTCGTCCGGTCGGTCGCGGGCGAGATGCTGGCCGCGAGCCTGGCCCCGCCGGACATGACGGACGACCCCTACGAGCGGCTCGTGGAGTCGAACCGGCTGTACCTCCGGGCCTGGGACAGGGCGTCGAAGGTGCTGCGGCTCGTGGACCAGGGAGCCTCGGCGGACGAGGGCCTGCAGCAGATCGTCCTGGAGATCCGGGAGTTCTACGTCGGCCGTGCCGCCAAGGGCCTGAAGCGGCTCCAGGACGCGGGCCTCGCGAACCCGGACCTGAACCCGAGGCTGACCGCCCTGGCGCTGGGGTCGATGGTCGAACAGGTCGCCCACGCGCACTCCTCCCTGGAGGAACCGTTCGACGAGGACACGGTCGTCGACCACCTGTCGCGCCTGTGGGCGTCGGCCATCGGTCTGCGGGGCGCTCCTGACGCGGCGTGGGCCGCCCGCGGGGTCAGCGCCCCGTGAAGACGGGTGTGCGCTTCGCGAGGAAGGCGTCCATCCCGAGGCGGTGGTCCTCCGAGGCTCCGGTGTGCGCGATCCGGGTCGCCTCGTACTCCAGCGCGGCGTCGAGCGTCGCTCCGGAGGCGAAGGTCACGGCCTCCTTCATGGCGGCGTAGGCACGCGTCGGGCCGGCGGCCAGCGCGGCGGCGGCCCGCCGCACGGTGGCGTCGAACTCCCCGTCGGCGGCGACCTCGTGCACGAGCCCCAGGGAGAGCGCTTCCGCCGCGCCGAGGAGGCGGGGGCGCAGCAGCAGGTCGAGCGCCGTCGCCCGGCCGGCGATGCGGGGCAGCGTCCAGGAGATGCCGGTGTCGCAGGACAGGCCGATCCCGGCGAAGGCGGTGGTGAAGGCCGCGGAGGTGGCGGCGATCCGGACGTCGCACGCCAGTGCCAGCGCCATGCCCGCACCGGCGGCGACCCCGCCGACGGCCGCGACGACGGGTTTGGGCATCGTCAGCAGGGTGCGGACCAGCGGGTTGTAGTGCGCGCGCACGGCGTCGGCCATGGCCTCGGAGCCGTCCACGGCCCGCGCTTCCCGGAGGTCCTGGCCGACGCAGAAGGCCCGTCCTGTTCCGGTGAGGACCACGGCGCGGACGCCGGGGTCGCCGGTCGCCGTCCGCAGGGCGTCCAGGAGCCCGGTGCGGGCGTGCGCGTCCAGGCTGTTCATGCGGGCCGGCCGGTCGATCCGGATCGTCAGGACGCCGTCGTGCGTGGAGGCGGTGACGGCGGGGCGGTTCGTCATGGGGGGTCCGTTCCTGGGAGGCCGGGGGACGGCAGCGATTGTGCAACTCGTTGCACAATCGGGCAAGAGGAGACGGCGCACCCTCCGCGCACCCCCTCGCGCCTCCAGGGCCGCGACGCCCCCGGCCCCACGCACCCCACCTGCGACGTTCCCCGTGAACACTCCACACGGAACTTCATCTGACTTTTTTGTCAGAGAGATGGGCGTCACATACAGCGCGTTCCGCAGGATCAGTAGACCCATTGGGCACGCATCTCCCTGATCCCTGACTCGATACTTGACTATTTTGTCGAGTTCCTTGACGCTGCCGTCATCGCAGCTCCGGCTCGCCCCGAGCGGAGCGGTCGACCACGTCGGACACCCGAGGAGCAACGCGCATGGACATCCGGTTCGATTTCAGCGGCAGGACGGCGGTGGTCTTCGGGGGCACCTCCGGCATCAACCTGGCCATCGCCGAGGCGTTCGCCGCCCGGGGCGCGAGCGTGGCGGTGGCCAGCAGGAAGAAGGTCAACGTCGACGCGGCCGTCAGACGGCTCGCCGCACACGGGAACCCCGTGCGCGGGTTCGTGGCCGACGTACGGGACATGGGGGCGGTCGAAGAGGTCTTCCGTTCGGTGCGCTCGGAGTTCGGGCCCGTCGACGTCCTGGTCTCCGGAGCGGCGGGCAACTTCCTCGCCGAGGCGAAGGACCTGTCGGCGAACGGCTTCGGGGTCGTGGTGGACATCGACCTCAACGGCACGTTCCACGTCATGCGGGCCGGGTTCGAGCACCTCGCTCCGGGCGCCTCGGTCATCAACATCACCGCGCCGCAGGCGGTGATCCCCGTGCGCTACCAGGCCCATGTGTGCGCGGCGAAGGCGGGAGTGGACCAGCTGACCCGCGTGCTCGCGATGGAGTGGGGCGGCGCGGGCATCCGGGTGAACGCGATCGCGCCGGGCCCGATCGCCGGTACGGAGGGTCTGACGCGGCTGTCCCCGGGAGACGACCCGCAGGGCGAGAGGTCGGCCGGGACCGTTCCGCTGGGCCGGTTCGGAACGAAGGAGGAGATCGCCGATCTGGCGATGTTCCTGGCGTCCTCGGCCGCCGCCTACATCTCCGGGGCGGTGATCCCGTGCGACGGCGGCGGGTCGTTCGAGAGCGTCCGGGGGATCGAGGAGGCCGGCCGCCTCCTCGCCTCGCTCCCCCGGTGAGCGGCGCGGGCCGGAGCCGTCTCCCGGCTCCGGCCCGACCGTCGCGTCCGGCCCTGTCCCGCGTCGTGCGCGGGGTTCCCTGATCGGCGGCGTGGGTCCTACGCGTCGGCCTCGGCCCGTACGGCCTTGGCGATGCGCTCGCCGATGGTCGGGTCGATGTTCGTCCAGTAGGCGAAGGCGCGCTCCAGGACCGGCTCCGTGACGCCGTCGAGCAGGTGGCCCACCACGTTGTCGACCAGACGGTCGCGGGCCTCGTCGTCGAGGACCTCGCGCACGAGGGTGCCTGCCTGGCCCCAGTC
Organism: Streptomyces sp. NPDC058052; assembly: GCF_042885515.1. Classification (NCBI taxonomy): domain Bacteria; kingdom Bacillati; phylum Actinomycetota; class Actinomycetes; order Kitasatosporales; family Streptomycetaceae; genus Streptomyces; species Streptomyces sp. NPDC058052. Next base: position 51,014 of record NZ_JBHVRX010000002.1, read on the forward strand.
GTCGTCCTCGGGGTGGGAGACGTAGGCCGACCGGGTGATCTCACCGTCCGCCACCCAGCCGGGCGGCGTCCCGTAGCGGTCGGTGTCGGCGGCGGGCCCGCCCTTGGAGTTCGGGGCGTAGACCGGATCGGTGGTCTTCCGGTACGCCATCGCCCCGTCCTTCGAATACGTGTGGACGTCGACGACGGGCGCGTTCACGGGGAGCTGCTGGTAGTTGGCGCCGATGCGGTGGCGGTGGGCGTCCGCGTACGAGAACAGACGGGCCAGCAGCATCCGGTCGGGGCTCGGTCCGATGCCCGGCACGAAGTTGTTGGGCTGGAACGCGGCCTGCTCGATCTCGGCGTGGTTGTCGGTGGGGTTGCGGTCGAGCGTCATGCGGCCGACGGGGAGGAGCGGGTAGTCGCCGTGGGGCCACACCTTGGTGAGGTCGAAGGGGTTGAACCGGTACCCGGCGGCCTCCTCGTACGGCATGACCTGCACGTGCAGCGTCCAGCTCGGGAAGTCGCCGTCACGGATGTGCTCGAAGAGGTCCCGCACGTGGTGGTCGGTGTCGGCGGCCGCCATCCGGTCGGCCTCGTCCTGGGTGAAGAACTCGATGCCCTGGTCGGTCTTGAAGTGGTACTTCACCCAGAACCGCTCGCCGGACGCGTTGATCCACATGTAGGTGTGGGACGTGTAGCCGTTCATGTGGCGCCAGGAACGCGGGATGCCCCGGTCCCCCATCAGCCAGGTGACCTGGTGGGCGGACTCCGGGGAGAGGGTCCAGAAGTCCCACTGCATGTCGTGGTCGCGCAGGTTGTTGTCCGCGCGGCGCTTCTGGGACCGGATGAAGTGCTGGAACTTCATCGGGTCCTTCACGAAGAACACCGGCGTGTTGTTGCCGACCATGTCGTAGTTGCCCTCGCCGGTGTAGAACTTCACCGCGAAGCCGCGCGGGTCGCGCCAGGTGTCCGGGCTGCCCCGCTCACCGGCGACCGTGGAGAACCGGACCAGCAGGTCTGTCCTGGCGCCGGGCTGGAACAGCGCCGCCTTGGTGTAGCCGCTCACGTCGTGGGTGACCTCGAAGTGGCCGAACGCGCCACTGCCCTTGGCGTGCGGCTGGCGCTCGGGGATCCGTTCGCGGTTGAACTGCGCCATCTGCTCGATCAGATAGGCGTCCTGCATCAGGATCGGACCGCCCGGGCCGACGGTGAGCGAATGTTCGTCGCTCTCCACCGGGGCACCGGAGTCGGTCGTGGTGGCGGGTCGGCTGTCGGTCATCGGTCGTGCTGCCTTTCCTCGTTCTCGACGGTGCGGCCCTCGCACGAGCGTCCCGTCCGCCCCGCACCTACGCGTCCCAGCCTGAGGCCACTCCCCGGAAGCCACCACCGGGGCGCGGCCGTGTGCCGACGCGCGCAGGCACGTCGTCGGGCTCTCTCCCGCCCGCGCAAAAGCCCCGGCGTCCGGGAGCACCCGGCCGCCGGCGGCCGTGGCGCACCCGGCCGGGCGTGGGGGGGGGCCCGCCACCCCCCGCCCGGCCCACCCCCCCACCGCGCGCACGCCCACAGGGCCCCCCCAGGG